>NZ_NPJL01000057.1:0-230931 GCF_002251325.1 Prevotella sp. P4-67 | reverse complement strand
AGAAGAGTAGTAAAACAAATCAGTTCAACTAACAGAACTTGTAAAGTAAAACAGAGAACTGAATAAAAGTAGTAAACCTAATTAGTTAATCGCATCCAATTCTGTCAACTAATTTTAGGAATAGTCACATCATCGCACTGTGTTCGTGGCTCAGCACACTCGATTATCCATTAAATAATACGAAAAAACACATTTGTTGATGCTAATAATGTTATAATTCATCAACGATGCGCTATTTTTTGCATAATTTGTTTTCACGGAAAGATATTTTTTTGTACTTTTGAACTCTGATAAAATATAGGAAAATCGCTTAGAACGCAAATAAATGCCCTTAAATGCGATTTCGACCATTTTAAGTCAGCAAAACAATTAGAATAAATATAAGTAAGTAAATGGACGAAAATCAGACAATCGATCATGATAGAATAATCAAGATCAACATTGAGGAAGAGATGAAGTCATCCTACATTGACTATTCAATGTCGGTAATCGTAGCTCGTGCCCTTCCAGATGTGCGCGATGGTTTCAAACCCGTACATCGCCGTATTCTCTATGGTATGCTTGGCATCGGCAATACCAGCGACAAGCCCTACAAGAAGTGTGCGCGTGTTGTTGGTGAGGTGTTGGGTAAGTACCACCCTCATGGAGACAGCTCGGTCTATGGCGCCCTCGTCAGAATGGGCCAGGAATGGAATATGCGCTATAAGCTCATTGATGGTCAGGGTAACTTTGGTAGCGTAGACGGCGACTCTCCTGCAGCTATGCGTTATACCGAGTGCCGCCTTGCCAAAATGGGTGAGCACGTGATGGATGACCTGAACAAGGACACGGTAGACATGACCAACAACTTTGACGACACCCTCGTCGAACCTTCGGTTATGCCCACCAAGATACCCAATCTGCTCGTCAATGGCGGTAACGGTATTGCCGTAGGTATGGCAACCAATATCCCCACACATAATCTGGGCGAAGTCATCGACGGCTGCTGTGCATACATCGACAATCCAGATATAGACACCGAGGGTCTGATGAAGTATATCCCTGCTCCCGATTTCCCCACAGGTGCCTATATATATGGTTTGGAGGGCGTCAAGCAGGCTTATGAGACCGGCCGTGGCCGCATCGTGATGCGCGCCAAAGCTGAAATAGAGACCGATGACAGTCATGACAAGATTGTAGTAACCGAAATTCCTTACGGTGTCAACAAGCAGCAGCTGATAGAGTATATCGCTGACCTCGTAAAGGAGGGCAAGATAGATGGCATCTCTAATGTGAACGACGAAACCGGTCGTCAGGGTATGCGTATCGTTGTCGATGTAAAGCGCGACGCCAATGCCAAAGTCATCTTGAACAAACTCTTTAAGATGACAGCCCTGCAGAGTTCATTCTCAGTCAACTGCATCGCCTTGGTCAACGGACGTCCACGCCTGCTTACGCTGCGCGAGTGCGTACATTACTTTGTTGAACACCGCCACGATGTTACCATCCGCCGTACCAAGTTTGAGCTGAAGAAAGCCCAGGACCGTGCACATATATTAAAAGGACTTATCATCGCGTGCGACAACATTGACGAAGTCGTACACATCATCCGTGCCAGCAAGACTCCCAGCGAAGCCAGAGTCAACCTGGAGAAGCGCTTTGAGATTGATGAGCTGCAGTCTCAGGCCATCGTAGACATGCGCTTGTCACAGTTGACCGGCCTCCGCGTCGACCAGCTGCACGATGAATACAACGAGCTGATGAAGCAGATAGACTACCTCAACCGCATTCTCACCGACGACTCGCTGTGCAGACAGGTGATGAAGGACGAGCTGCAGGAGGTCAAGGAGAAGTATGGCGACAATCGCCGTACCGAGATTATTCCTGCCGAGCACGAATTCAATGCCGAGGATTTCTATCCCAATGACCCCGTGGTTATCACCGTGAGCCACCTGGGCTACATCAAGCGTACTCCGCTCAGTGACTTCCGCGAGCAGGCTCGTGGTGGAGTAGGAGCCAAGGGCGCACAGACACGCGACAAGGACTTCATCGAATATATCTATCCTGCCACTATGCACCAGACCATGCTCTTCTTCACCAAGAAGGGCCGTTGCTACTGGCTGAAGTGTTATGAGATACCCGAGTATGACAAGAGCTCCAAGGGTCGTGCCATCCAGAACCTGCTCAACATTGAGCCCGATGACGCTGTGAACGCCTTCCTGCGTCTGCGCGGTCGTGGTCTGGAGGATGCCGAGTTTGTGAACAGCCATTACGTTGTCTTTGCCACCGCAAACGGTACAGTCAAGAAAACTTGTCTGGAAGCCTACAGCCGTCCTCGTGCAAATGGTGTAAACGCCATCCACATCACTGAGGGCGACGAGGTGGTTGATGTTCGCCTGACCAATGGCCATAACGAGCTCATTCTGGCCAATCGCAATGGTAGAGCCGTAAGATTCAACGAGAATGCAATCCGCACTATGGGTCGTGTATCGACCGGCGTACGCGGCATGCGTCTCGACGGTGATGACGATGCAGTAATCGGAATGATTGTGGTCAACGATGCCGACAAGGAGTCTGTAATGGTAGTAAGCGAGAATGGTTACGGCAAGCGTTCGCAGGTGGCCGACTATCGCATCACCAACCGCGGTGGTAAGGGAGTCAAGACCCTCGCCATCACTGAGAAGACCGGCCGTCTGGTTGCCATCAAGAATGTAACCGATGAAAACGACCTGATGATTATCAACAAGAGCGGCATTACCATACGTCTGGCTGTGGCTGATGTACGCATAATGGGCCGTGCCACACAGGGCGTGAGACTTATCAACCTGGCCAAGAAGAACGACATCATTGCAAGCGTTTGCAAGGTAATGAGTTCTGAACTTGAGGCAACTGTCGAGGAAGAAAGCCGCGCTGCCTGGTCGCAGAAGAACGATGAAATCATGAGCGACAACACCTCTATGCCGGTCGATGAAATCGAAAATGGTGAACCTACAGAAGAATAAAACAAATACAAACTAAAAATTAAATTTTATGAAGAAACTATTGATCGCTGTGTTGATGATGCTGGGCACATCCACAGTATTTGCAGGCGACAGTGAGGCTTTGAAGGCAATCTTGAAGGCCAAGACCTACGACGAGGCACAAAGCCTGGTAAAGTCAAGCGTGAACTCTCTCGCCAACGCAGCAGAGAAGGCCAAGGCTTACAATTACCTGGTAGACCTCGCCATGAAGAAGGTGAATCACGAGCAGGAAATCATCGCAGCCAATCAGTTGCAGCAGCAGTTGAATACAGGCAAGTATGAGGCTTATGACACACTGGGTTACTACAAAGCTCTTGAGCAGGCTTTTACCAATGCCATGGAGTGTGACAAGTGGGACAATATGCCTAACGAGAAGGGTAAAATCAAGCCCAAGTTCCATCAGGCCAACCAGAACAAGCTGGTCAACATGCGTACTGAGCTGATCAACGCCGGCCAGCTGCAGCCCGCAGACAACAAGAAGGCTGCTTTTGACTTCTTCTCTCTCTATGTAGACAGCTACTCTCATCCTCTCTTCAAGGAGGTTGACCGCACTGCCAACCCCGATAAGTATCTCGGTGAGGTTGCACGTGTTGCTGCCGTCTTTGCATTCCAGAACAAGGATATGGACAATGCCAACAAATATGTTGACATCGCTCTCAACGACACCGCTTCTTATAAGGAAGCCCTCAATCTCAAGATTTATCTCTCATCGCAGGACCTGAAGACCAAGGAGGACTCTGTCAAGTTTGCCAACACTCTGAAGACTCTCAACGAGAAGGATCCCAAGAATGATATGGTATTCAGCCAGCTCGCTGCTGTACTGCAGGCTTTGGGCGACAAGGACGGTGCAAGCAAGCTCATCGAGTCTCGCCTTGCTCTGAACCCCAATGACTATTCAGCTTTGGCTCTCAAGGCTCAGAACGCCATGAATGCTGCCACACAGGATCCTGCATTGTATGATGTAGCCATTGAGAACTTCAAGAAGGCCATCGCTATCAAGCCCAATGACGACGCGCTGATTTATACCTATCTTGCATTCAGCATCAATGCCAAGGCTGCTGCATGCCAGAACGCCAATGAGCAGAAGGTTCTTTGCCAGGAGAGTGTAACTTACCTGGAGAAGGCTCGTGAGTTGGACCCCAACCGTGAGCGCGCCAACTGGACCTATCCTCTCTACCAGTGTTATTATACGCTCTATGGAGCCGATGACGCTCGTACAAAGGAAATTGAGGCACTGACTAAGTAAAGGTTTAATCACTGATAAATACCGGGGTTGGTCGCCTAATCAATAGGTTGCCAACCCTTTTATTGTTTGAAGATATGATTAGAGATAATAGGACAAATGCGTATATAATGATTATGATGTTCCTTTCTTGCTGCGTCGGCAGCATCTGGGGAGATAACGTAAATCATGCAGCACAGGCAGACAAGGCAAACAGAGAGTTGCAGTTGCTTGTAGCCAAGTTGCCCGTATGCCGCGACAGTACCTATTATTATAGTCTTATCGAGAAGATAGTAGAAAAAAGTATAGAGTGCGACAGTCTGGACTGTCAACCCAATGCCAAGGGAAAGGTGAAGCCGCGTTATCGTCACACAAATTCATCCGTTGTGGGTAAACTCAGACGCAAATTGGTTGATGGTGGTATATATTATCAGGGGAAGGACCCGGTCAGAGGTCTGGCTTTGCTGCAGTTGTACATTGATACACAGCATCATCCCTTATTCGATAAGTCAAAGCAAGAGATTGGTCCGGCGGCATTGTGTGCCGGCAAGATGGCTTATGGTATAAAGGATTACAGCAAAGCGGAACGTATGGCAGATTTGGCTCTACAGCATATAGAGACCGCCAAGGACGCTGCCCAACTGAAAATATATTGCATGAAGATGCTGATGAAGACGGAAAAGGATGCGGTAATCTACATCAATTCTCTCTTGGCGCTTCACGAGAAAGACAGATCTAATCAAAACTATGTGGAATTGATTATACAGTATTATTCCGACAAGGGTCTTGCCGATGAATTGGCTCATTTTGTTGACCACGAACTGGAAAACTCTCCGCGCAACAAGATGCTTTGGGCTCTGAAAGGCGAAAGACACATGCAACTCCATCAGTGGGATACTGCAATAGATGCGTTCAAATGCGCAATTGCCCAAGATTCGCTGTTTCTCCCTGCTATTTATAACGTAGGTATCTGCTATACATCCAAAGCCATTCAGTTGAGCGACAAGCACAAAGAGGATAAAGACAAAGTGCAGATAGACTCAATAAACTCCCTGCTTGAAGAGGGCAAGGTATATCTCGAGCGCGCCAAAGAATTGGACCCGGCAAGGCATACGGTGGACTGGGCTCCGCCTTTGTATCAGATTTATTATGCGCTCAACGATAAACGCGCCGAAAATATAAAGAAATTGATTAAATACTAAACATAAGCACGATGAAAAGGATAACATTACTATTATGCATAATATGTATCTGTCTGCAAATCAATGCGCAGAAGAAAGAAATATCTTTGGCCAAAGACAATATCAAGAAAGGAACCAACCTGGAGCAGGCCGAGAGTAGCATGGCTAATCTCCTGAAAGATTCGGCCAATAGAAACAATGAGAAGATATGGCTCACACTCTATGAGGCCCAGAAGAAACAATATGAACAAGGCAATGAGAAGTTGTATCTGAAGCAAGATTACGATACAGCCAAGTTATTCTTGTCGGTCAAAAAGATGTTCCAGACTCTTGAAGGGCTCGACTCTGTGGACGCCCAGACCGACAAGAAGGGTAGAGTGAAACTCGTCTATCGCAAAAAGCATGCCGCTATGCTCGACGTACATCGCAGAAATCTCTACAATGGTGGCGCCTACTTTGTAAACAAGCAGAATTTCAAGGAGGCATACAATTTCTTTGATATGTACCTCAACTGTAGTATCCAGCCGCTGTTCACCGGTTACAAATACGGTGAAACCGACAAAAATATGCCTTCGGCTGCTTATTGGGCAGTCTATTGCGGTTACAAACTCCAAGACCCGAAAGCTACGTTTCATTATGCATATTGGGCATTAAAGGATACGGTACATTATCAATATATGCTACAGTATCTTGCCGAGACTTATAAAATGGAGAAAGACTCGATGAGATATGTAAGTGTCTTGGAAGAAGGATTCAAAAAGTATCCCCGCTTCCCGTTCTTTTTCCCGCGTCTGATTGAATATTATACCAAAAATGAACAATATGACTCTGCGCTTTCTCTTTGTGATAAGGCTTTGCAAGTAAATGATAGCAGCAATCTATTCAAGTTCACCAAAAGCTCGGTGTTGCTTAGCTTGAAACGCTATAAAGAGTGCATCGACCTCTGCGATAGCGTCATTGCAAAAGACAGCACTATCCTTGGTGCATATCTCAATGCAGGTTTGTCCTACTTCAACCAAGCAGTAGAAGCAGACAAAGCTCTGAAACAAACTGACAAACAAAAGAAAGAAATCATACAGTTATATAAAAAGGCGTTGCCATACCTGGAAAAATACAGGAAGATGGTTCCTGACGAGAAGGGTCTATGGGGGCTTCCTCTATATACCATTTACTTGAACCTGAATATGGGCAAAGAATTTGATGAAATAGACAAACTCTTAAAATGAAAACAATCAATGAACTTACCGAAAAAATCGGTATAAATCATCTCAATGAGATGCAGGGTACTGTAGTCAAGGCTATTCAGCATACAACTGACAACATTATGGTTTTGTCACCAACTGGCTCAGGCAAGACATTGGCCTATATTTTGCCATTGGTATGCATGGTAGACACGGCTTCGGATGACTTGCAAGCGATAGTCATTGTCCCTGGACGCGAATTGGCTCTGCAGTCTTTGAATGTGTTGCGCAGTCTCGGCAACGATGTTCGCGGCTATGCATGCTATGGTGGTAGACCTACGATGGATGAACACCGTCAGCTCCGTCAGCTCAAGCCCCATATCATATTTGCTACTCCAGGAAGAATGAACGACCACATCGACAAAGACAATGTGGACGTCGACAGCGTCAAGTGGATAATAATAGATGAGTTTGACAAATGCCTCGAAATGGGCTTCCATGAGGAAATGTCTTATCTTATCAATCGTCTGCCCTTCAAAGCACGGCAGATACTTCTATCAGCAACCCCAGCTGAAGAAATGCGCCACCAGACCATCTTGAAAAGCAATTTCAAGGTGATGGACTTCATTCCCAAAGACGAACAGATTTCCGACAGAGTAAGTATATACCAAGTGCGTAGTCCTCAAAAGGACAAATTGGAAGTCTTGGGGAAACTTCTTTGTCAATTAGGCTCAGACAGTACTATCGTCTTCCTCAACTACAGGGATGGCGTGGAGCGTACTGCTAACTACTTGAAGGATTGCGGCTTTGTTGTCAGTTATTATCATGGTGGCTTGGAGCAGAAAGAGCGCGAAGCAGCAATCTACCGTTTCTCTAACGGTTCTTCCAATATACTAGTAAGTACTGACCTGGCATCTCGCGGTCTGGATATTCCCAATATCAAGAATATAATTCATTATCATCTTCCCGATACTGAAGATGCCTTTGTGCATAGGGTAGGGCGCACGGCTCGCTGGAATGCTATGGGTGACAGTTACTTCGTTCTGGGACCAGAAGAAAGCATCCCGGAATATGTGGAAGCTGAGATAAAGGAATTTACCCTGCAAGACGACATCACCACCATACCTCTGCCGACAATGGCCACGATTTATATCGGCAAGGGTAAAAAAGACAAGATATCCAAAGGTGATATTGTCGGTCTGTTGTGCAAAAAGGCAGAGCTTGAAAACAATGAGATAGGTCGTATTGATGTCAAGGATTATTATTCCTACGTTGCCGTTCCTTCGCAGAAATTATCGAGAGTTCTACAACGCTTGGCTGGAGAGAAAATCAAAGGCGTCAAGACGCGTTTTGAGCCCCTAAAATGAGAAAATGAACAAAAATTAAAGGTTTATCAAAAATTGTTAGGTATTTATTTGTTCATGCCGAATAAATCTCGTATTTTCGCAATATAAATCAACTTAACTATTTAATCAATATTGATTCGTATGGAAAAATACAACTTTAATGCAGGTCCCTCTATGTTGCCACGAGAGGTGATTGAGAACACAGCCAAGCAAATGTTGGATTTCAATGGTTGTGGTTTGTCTTTGATGGAGATTAGCCACCGCGCTAAGTACTTCCAGCCTGTAGTAGATGAGAGTGTTGCTCTTATCAAGGAATTACTTGATATACCAAGCGGATATTCGGTTATTTTCCTTGGAGGCGGCGCTTCTCTGCAGTTCATGCAGATTCCAGCCAACTTCTTGCTCAAGAAAGCAGCTTATGTGAACACTGGAACATGGGCAAAGAAGGCAGAGAAAGAAGCAAAACTTTTTGGTGAAGTTGTAGAAGTCGCCTCGTCTGCAGATGCAGGTTACACCTACTATCCTAAGGATTTTGAGGTTCCTGCTGACGTTGATTATCTGCACGTTACCACCAACAATACGATTTATGGAACGGAATACCGCAAGGACTTCGATGTAGACGTTCCACTTATCGCGGATATGAGTTCAGATATTATGAGCCGCCCGATAGACGTGTCTAAATATACGGCTATTTATGCTGGCGCCCAGAAGAATATGGCCATGGCCGGCGTTACCGTGGTTATTGTTAAAGACGATATGCTTGGTAAAGCTCCCCGCGAATTGCCCACAATGATAGATTATCGTACACATGTAGACAAGGGCTCTATGTTCAACACTCCTCCAGTTGTCCCCATTTATTCATTGATGGAAACTATGCGTTGGGTGAAAGCCCAGGGTGGTGTCGCAGAAATGGATCGCCGTGCAAAAGAGCGTGCTGATATGCTGTACTCAGAAATCGATCGCAACAAGCTGTTCCATGGCACAGTTAAGGAGGAAGACCGCTCATTGATGAACATTTGCTTCGTCATGAACGAAGAATACAAAGAGTTGGAGAAGGACTTCTTTGATTTCGCTACTGAGCGCGGCATGGTGGGCATTAAGGGCCACCGTTCTGTTGGAGGTTTCAGAGCGTCATGCTATAACGCACAGACCATCGAAGGTGTTAAGGCCATGATTAAGGCCATGCAGGATTTTGAGAATCAACATTAATATATTGGATATGAAAGTATTAGTTGCAACAGAAAAACCATTTGCAGCACCTGCGGTTGTAGGTATCAAGAATGAGTTGGAAGCCGCTGGAAACGAGGTTGTTTTTCTTGAGAAATATACAGAAAAGAGCCAGCTGTTAGAGGCCGTTGCTGACATAGATGCAATGATTGTCCGTTCAGACAAGGTTACTTCCGAAATTCTCGATGCAGCCAAGAACCTCAAGATTGTAGTTCGTGCTGGTGCAGGATATGATAATGTTGATTGCGCCTATGCCAAGGAGAAAGGCGTAGTTGTAGAAAACACTCCAGGCCAGAACTCCAACGCAGTAGCAGAACTCGTTTTTGGTCTGTTGGTATACGCTGTACGTAATTTTTATAACGGTAAAAGCGGTTCAGAACTTAAAGACAAGCGATTAGGTATCTTGGCTTTTGGTAATGTCGGCCGTAATGTTGCCCGCATTGCAAAGGGATTTGGTATGACAGTATCTGCATATGATGCATATTGTCCTGCAGAAGCAATAGAAGCAGCAGGCGTGCATGCATGTAGCAGCGTGGATGAGTTGTTCCAGAACAATGATGTGGTTTCATTGCATATTCCTGCTACCCCTGAGACAATCAATAGCATCGACTATCGCACGGTCAACCAGATGCCTAAGGGAGGAATCCTCATCAATACTGCCCGTAAGGAGGTTATCAATGAGGCCGAACTGCTGAAGCTCATGGCAGAGCGTACTGACATGAAATACATATCAGACATCAAGCCCGATGCCGACGAGGATTTCGCAAAGTTCGAAGGACGCTATTATGCCACTCCCAAGAAGATGGGCGCTCAAACTGCTGAGGCAAATATCAATGCAGGTATCGCCGCAGCGAGTCAGATTAACTCTTTCTTTGAAAAGGGTGACACCAAGTATCAAGTGAACAAATAATCTATAAAAGATCATCTCCTCCGCCATTGGTGGAGGGGATGTTTTCTCTTAACAAACCTAAACTTAATTATGGCAATCATCAAACCCTTTAAAGGTGTTCGTCCTCCTCAGCAATATGTCGAGGATGTAGAATCTCGTCCTTATGATGTTCTTGATTCAGAAGAGGCAAGAATAGAAGCAGGGGATAACGAGAAGAGTCTTTATCATATCATCAAACCGGAAATTAATTTTGAGCCAGGCACTTCCGAATACGACCCACGTGTTTATGAAAGTGCCAAAGAGAATTTTGAACTTTTCCAGAAGAATGGATGGCTGGTTCAGGATTCCGAGGAACATTATTATATATACGCCCAGACAATGAATGGCAAAACCCAATATGGTATTGTTGTTGGAGCATATGTAGATGACTATCTTAATGGCGTTATCAAGAAGCATGAATTGACACGTAGAGACAAAGAAGAAGACCGCATGAAGCATGTCAGAATCTGTGATGCCAATATGGAGCCTGTCTTCTTTGCATATCCTGACAATCAGACGCTTGACGCATTGCTGTCAAGATATGCTGCGACCAAACCTGAATATGATTTCATAGCCCCCATTGACGGCTTCAGACATCAGTTGTGGGTTGTGTCTGACGCTGCAGACATCCAGACCATCACGGCCGAGTTTGCCAAGATGCCGAGCCTTTATATTGCCGATGGCCACCATCGTTCAGCAGCAGCAGCGCTTGTAGGTGCCGAAAAGGCAGGCAAGCATCCCAATCATACAGGAAGCGAGGAATACAACTACTTTATGGCGGTTTGCTTCCAGGCATCCCAGCTTACCATTCTCGATTACAATAGAGTCGTCAAGGATTTGAACGGTATGTCGTCAGCGGAATTCTTGGATGCGCTGACAGCCGATTTCATCGTAAAGAAGAAGGGAGAGCAGGAATATCATCCCGCCCGTTTGCACGAGTTCTCGCTCTATCTTGATGGACTTTGGTATAGTCTTGTTGCCAAAGAAGGAACCTACGATGACAATGACCCCATCGGCGTCTTGGATGTTGACATCTCTTCTCGATTGATACTGGATAAACTTCTCAATATTACTGACTTGCGCAGCGACAAGCGCATCGACTTCGTTGGCGGTCTTCGTGGATTGGGCGAACTCAAACGCCGTGTTGACTCTGGAGAAATGCGCATGGCATTAGCCCTCTATCCAGTGACCATGCAACAGATTATGGATATTGCCGACAGCGGCAAAATCATGCCTCCCAAGGCCACTTGGTTTGAACCTAAATTGAGAAGCGGATTGGTTATACACAAACTTGATGACTGACGAATATAAGACAATAACAGAAGTAATAGGCGAGGGATTCTACTCGGAGAAACGGAGTAAATTTCTCGCCTTTGCTCATCATGTAGAGACCATCGATGAGATTAAGGACATTCTGGCGTCATACCGTAAAAAGTATTATGACGCCAGACACGTATGCTATGCCTATGTGCTTGGTGCCGACAAGGCCGATTTCCGAGCCAATGATGATGGAGAGCCCTCGTCCACGGCAGGCAAGCCCATATTGGGACAGATTAATTCTTATGACTTGACCAATGTGCTGGTAATTGTGGTCAGGTATTATGGCGGTGTCAACTTGGGAACCGGCGGCCTGATTGTCGCATACCGCACTGCAGCCGCCGATGCCTTGGACCACGCGACCATCGAAACCCGCCTGGTTGAGGAAGTCATAACCTATTCATTCCCATACCCTATGATGAATGCAGTGATGCGTGTCATCAAAGAGATGCAGCCGCGCATTGTATCGCAGACTTTTGACAACACTTGTTCCATTTCTATGTCGATACGGCAAGAAATGGCCCCGGTTCTGCGCGACAGACTTGAGAAATTATCTTTCGAATAACCACTAATTGTCGGTATTAAGAAAGATAATTCTCTCACATTGCGTTGCGCTGGATTTGGTTTTAGGAGTCATCAGATACCACTTGTATGGCTCTATATACAGCGACTGAACATTTTTACAGCTGCGCAGCTGATCTTTATAGAGTACATAGTTCCCCGTTTTACCCATTTGCGCCTTTTGGAAGACGCTATGCAGGGTTTGGTTGCCCACAGTCGTCTTGAGTCTCGTGCCAACAGAATTGTAGGTAAGAGTGACATTTTTGATATAATAAGGAGCCTCCTTCCAAGTGCCACCAATGAGATATGGCTTGTAACCTGTCATTTTGTCACCCTTTTTCAGCTTCTTGAAACCCACTTCGTTTGCAGTTCCAGAGACACCCTCATAAACTTCAACTCCTTCACCAAAAACTTCCCATGGGTCATCAATGGTAAAGGGGAGCACCAACGTGTTATAATAACCCACTTCAAATTTTCTATCGAACTTGATGGTACCCGTAAACTTTGTATTCGTCAAGTCGGTATTACCGTTGAGCTCCAGCACAGGGTCCTCGCCCTTCTCTTGGACTACATAAAATTTGATAGGAAGATAATCAGTAGAGCTTTTGTTAATCAGGCGATAGGTATATGCAGTACGATGAAAGCGCATGAACTTGCTCCCCACCTTGACATCAGTCACGCCATTGGCGGTTTCAAAGGTAATGGGGCTACGCGCGTCGGCAGTAAGGGCAAACATGAACTGCAAAACATTGTTAGATGAAATACTATTATCGACTATAGATACAAATGCATTTGACTCAGGCAAATATAGGTAGAACTTATCTTCGACCAGTTTTACCTTAAACATTTGAGTATTTGCAGCTAACTTATCAATTTCCTTATACGTAGCTGTGCCTTTGAAGTCATAGACAACATCACTTCTATCATCTCTACTAAGAACCAAATCATACAATTTAGTCTGTCTTTCACCAGTAACAAAGCAGTCTTGCCCATCTTTCAATCCGCTGGTAGCCTTGATTTGTTTGTATTCAAGGTTTTGTCCGCATATTGTCATCGCTACCAATAAGGCAGCTTGTAATAGATATAGTCGTTTTAGCATTGCTTATTTTTATAGCAAAGATAGTGCTTTTTATTGTTATACCAAAAGGGAACTGAGCATTTTTATCTTGGTTATTCATTAAAATATAGTTTTTCCATCCAAAACTAAATGTCCAAAACAGCAATTATTTATCATTTCAAAGTTGAATTTATTCAAATCATGACTTGAAATTGTCAGATAAAATCTCGCATTGAGCATTTCCCACTTGTAATTTTAGTATTTTTCGGTTTCGGGCAAAATAGGCTCGAATTTGCTGTTTATATAATATAATAAGGTGGCTTTGTCGTATATGAGCAGAAGAATAGAAAAAATCGATGTTTTTATGAAAAAAATCTTGGAAAGACTTGCAGGTATAACAAAAAAGCACTACCTTTGCATCGCATTTAGAGAAATGCTCCTTACAAAAGGATTTATGCGGCAATAGCTCAGTTGGTAGAGCACGACCTTGCCAAGGTCGGGGTCGCGAGTTCGAGTCTCGTTTGCCGCTCACATTTTGGATAAAGCCAATAGAGAATTTTTCAATGCCCAGGTGGCGGAATTGGTAGACGCGCACGTTTCAGGTGCGTGTGCCGCAAGGCGTGCAGGTTCGAGTCCTGTTCTGGGCACGGTTTTTATCTGAGATATTTATTTGTTGGAGGGGTGGCGGAATTGGTAGACGCGCTACTTTGAGGGGGTAGTGACAATTATGTCGTGGGAGTTCGAGTCTCCTCCTCTTCACAAATAAAAAATTATTTCTTGTGCGGCAATAGCTCAGTTGGTAGAGCACGACCTTGCCAAGGTCGGGGTCGCGAGTTCGAGTCTCGTTTGCCGCTCTTTTCTTGTACTTTTTATTTATAGAGAAACATCAAAATTAAATGAATTTATACATTAGATATTTCGATAAGGAAATTCTTGTTTATAGCGTTGAAGAAGCATTGGATTTTCTTCGTTCTATTCCAGAAGTTGATATTACCCCCAGTATGGAGAAAGACATACGTGAGTTTGCAAGCAACGATATGTTTTTCCCGAAGAGATATAAGGTTCGTCCGCGCGTATATTTTATAATGATAAAGACGACCGCTCAAAACATGGATGATTTCAAGCAGAAGAAAGCTGTACGCCCATTGGTTCCAGGTATGAATGACCGCCGCGACTTGATAGCCTCTGTCACCACTAAACTTACTGAGATTTGCGAAGGATGGTATGAGGGCAGTTTGGATTTCAAGCGCGTTGTAATGGTTCCCAATACCGGCAAGCACGAATATAGAGATACCCATTTTGAGGTAAGGTGCAAAGCCGTGTCGGGCATGGACTGCTATAACCGGATGGTAGAATATCTGCGCCAGCGCGTCGACGCTCGCAGCCAATTCCCTTCTGCCAAGGGTAAAAACTTTAAGTTCTCTTATTTAGGAAGATGGAAGGAGGAATGTGACTTATGAATAAAGTAATGTTGATAGGCAATGTGGGCAAAGATCCTGATGTGCGCTACTATGAGGCTGACCAGGCCGTAGCCCAAGTATCACTTGCAACCACCGAGCGCGGTTACACACTTCAGAATGGTACACAGGTGCCAGACCATACAGACTGGCACAATCTTGTCTTCTATCGCAACTTAGCCAAAATTGTCGAAAAATACGTCAAGAAGGGTGACAAGTTGTATATAGAAGGACGCATACGTTACCGTTCGTATGATGACAAGCAGGGCAACCGACGATATTTAACGGAGATTTTAGTGGAGAATATGGAAATGCTTACCCCGAAAGCTACATCTCAGCCCACGCCCACAACCGAACAGGGCAAGACTGATGGTGGCACTGCCTCTGCCGAAAACAACAAGGTACTTCCGTTTTAATTAAGGTTATACTAACATTGGACATTACATTTCTATCTGAAACATTAAGCGATGTACACTTGAATGCGCCATCCTTTGGCGTACTCTTTGCCTTCTTCATGGCAATAGTGCTGTTGTTTGTATCTGGGTTTGCCAGTGCTTCCGAGATAGCATTCTTCAGTTTGTCTCCTTCTGATGTATCTGAACTCGAGCAGTCAAAGACCAAGAAGGACAAGCATATAAGTATGTTGCGCGAAGACAATGAGCGCACACTGGCAACCATCCTTATCGGTAACAATTTCGTCAATGTTACCATCATCATGCTATGCAACTATGCTTTTGGCAACTTAATCAGTTTTGGCGCCAAGGCTTATTGGCTGCAGTTTATGAGCCTTACTGTCATCCTTACATTCCTGTTGCTCCTTTTCGGCGAGATTATACCCAAGGTCTACAGTCGGCAGAATCCTTTAGCATATTGCCGAGTATCAGTTGGAGGAATAATGTTCATGCGCCGGCTCTTTTGGCCGCTCGAAACGATACTGATCAAGAGCGGCATTTTCTTGGAGAAGATGGTACACAAGGAAAACCAGCATCTGAGCATGGATGACCTGGAACAGGCATTGGAGTTGACTGACAAGAATGAAATCAAGGACGAAAAGAGCATCCTGCAAGGCATCATCCGCTTTGGCGATGAGACGGCGAAGGAAATTATGACCAGCCGACAGGACATTGTCGATATAGACATTCGTAGCTCGTTTTCTGAAGTGATGTCATGTATCCTGGAAAACAACTATAGTCGCATTCCTGTCTATCAGGACAATGATGACAACATACGCGGTATTTTGTATATCAAGGATCTGCTGCCTCACGTCTCCAAGCCGGCCAATTTCAGATGGCAGAGTCTGATTCGCTCGGGTTATTTTGTCCCCGAAACCAAAAAGATAGACGACTTGTTGCGCGAATTCCAAGAAAACAAAATCCATATTGCCATTGTGGTAGATGAATTTGGCGGCACCTGCGGCTTGGTTACACTTGAGGATATTCTGGAAGAAATAGTAGGCGAAATCAATGACGAATACGATGATGACGAAAAAACGTATTCCAAGATTAATTATAATACCTATCTCTTTGAGGGAAAAACACTGCTAAGTGATTTGAGCCGAATTCTTAATGTCGATGACGACGCCTTCAGCGATGTGGAAGGCGATGCTGATACTCTGGCAGGAATGTTGCTCGAAATCAAGGGAGACTTCCTTAGCCTGCATGAACGCATAGACTACAAGAATTACACCTTTGAGGTAATGGAGCTGGAGGGCAGACGCATCAGTAGGGTAAAGGTTATCGTACACGATTTGCACAATAATTGACCATGCCACTTATAAGTATTGACGCAATCGCACCTCAATGCCATTTGGGATTGTGGCGGATAGAAGACACCATAGACGATATAATAGCAACTGACAATCGGTTGGCTGGCGTGGTTGATAAGATTGAGCATTTCCACTCAGAATCAAGACGCAAAGAAGTGCTGGCCGTCTATGGATTATTGTTTGCCATGACAGACAATACCTGTTTACGTATTGAGCATGACGATTTGTCACGACCAGTAATCGACGGCTATCATGTCAGCATAAGCCATACCCGTGGCTATGCGGCACTGCTGCTCTCAACTCGGCACAAGGTGGCTATAGACATCGAATTCATCAGCAATAGAGTAGAGCGTGTCGCTTCCAAGTTCATCAGAAATGATGAGGTGGCAGACTCTCTCTATGCGAAACTCATCCATTGGAGCGCAAAGGAAACGATTTATAAGCTATTTGCTAACGAAAACTTGGATTTCTTTGATATGCGAATCGCCCCATTTGATCAGCGGGAAGAAGGAGATATCAAGGTAGATGACCTGAAAATAGAAAAGAAACAGTCGGTGCATTATCTTTGCAATGACAAATATGTGCTTACCTATGCAGCGATTTAGAAAACTCTGTCTGGCTATTTACCTTCTTCTGACATCAATAGCCACTCATGCGGAAAGCCGGGATACTATACAAATAATCCGTATAAATCCGCAACATTCCTTCCCCTTATCTGTCAAAGCAGGTAACTATAGTGGCATAACCTATTTGGGCAACAATGAATATCTCGTTGTCGATGACAAATCAGCATCAGATGGTTTCCATCTGTTTACTATAGAGATAGATAGCTTGACCGGAAATATTCTGTATGTATCCAATCATGGTTTTGTGTCATCGGGCATGGCCAACCGAGACGGTGAGGGGATAGCTTATATCAAGTCGTTCAATTCGGTACTGATAAGCGGAGAGGCTGTTAATAGAATCTTGGAATATAGTCTGGATGGAACACCTACCGGACGAGAGGCCGAAATACCAGAAATCTTCATGAATTCTGCTGCAAACATGGGGTTTGAAGCCTTGGGATATTCCGAGTCTACGCATCGCTTATGGACCTGTAATGAAAGCCCATTGAATGGAGATGGGGGTAGGGCTGAAGTCAACAACCCGATTGAAAACCGATTACGTTTTCAATCTTTCAGTGACTCTCTTAAGGCTATGGAGCAATACGTTTACAAAATGGACAAACCTATTGCCAGAAAACCTTCCAAGTATTATGCCATGGGCGTCTCGGCCATAACACCTCTTGCCGACGGGTCACTGCTTGTTTTGGAACGAGAATTCTACGTTCCCCCAATGCTTATGGGTAGTTTTGTAAACTGCAAGATTTATCAAGCCTGGCCCTCAATGCCTATAACGCATGATAAAGAAATCACAGCAGACGAAACACCTGTTATGGATAAATTCCTTTTGGCGGAATGGAAAACTAACATAGGACTTTTCAAACGAAATATTGCCAATTATGAAGGCATGTGCTTGGGCCCACAACTTGCCGATGGCTCGCAAGTTGTAGTCTTGGTGTCAGACTCACAGGGGCAATATGCGAATACACTAAAGGACTGGTTCAAAACCATTGTCATAAAATAGACAGTAAAATAAAAAAGTGCCAATGCAAAGCAATGGCACTTTAATATTAGTTGTAATTTACTTAATCCTGAACAGGAATCTTCTTGACACGGCGCTCATGACGACCACCTTCAAATGTGGTTGCAAAGAACTTGTTCATTATGGCTTCAGCCGTCTTGTTGTCTATAAAGCGACCAGGAAGAACCAATACATTTGCATCGTTGTGCTGACGAATAAGGCCGGCAATCTCAATACACCATGCCAATCCTGCGCGAACTGCCTGATGCTTGTTCAAGCAAATCGCCATACCTTCTCCACTGCCGCATATAGCAATGCCTGGATAAACTTCGCCACTTTCTATACCTTTAGCCAACTCGTGAGCGAAATCAGGATAGTCAACACTTGAGTCACTATATGTACCATAATCTTTGTAAGAATAACCTTTCTTCTCAAGATAATCGATAACAAACTGCTTTAATGGATAGCCTGCGTGATCGCAAGCGACTCCTACTGTCTTTACGTCCATAGTTTTAATTGTTTAGAAGTTCTTTAACTTGGTTATATACATTCTGGGCTGTGAAGCCTAACTTTTCATCCAATACCTTATAAGGAGCAGAGAATCCGAAGCTATTAAGACCGAATACCTTGCCATTCTCGCCTACAAGGCCTTCAAGAGTGACAGGAAGTCCGGCTGTGAGACCAAAGCGCTTGACACCTGCGGGCAGAACCATCTGCTGGTATTCTTTGCTCTGTCGACGGAACAATCCTTCTGATGGCACGCTCACGATACGAACCTTAATGCCATCTTGGCGCAGAAGTTCTGCACCGGCCTGCAATGTTGAAACTTCAGAACCGCTTGCAAGCAGCACCACATCAAACGCCTCATCTGAGCCAGCCACGATATATGCACCCTTGCGAGCTTGCTGATAATCGTTGCCTTCGGGTAAATTCTTGATTCCTTGACGTGAGAATATCAATGCTGTCGGCGTATCCATATTCTCCATTGCCATCTGCCAACATACTGTAGCCTCATTGGCATCAGCAGGACGGAATACGCGAACCGAATCCTTGCCGTGATGATTTTTCAGTTTCTCCATGAGTCTGATTTGAGCCTCTTGCTCTACTGGTTCATGAGTAGGTCCATCTTCACCGACACGGAACGCATCATGAGTCCAGATAAACTTGATTGGCACTTCCATCAATGCCGCCAATCTGACAGCGGGCTTCATATAGTCAGAGAATACGAAGAATGTTCCACATGCAGGAATGACTCCGCCATGGAGATACATACCTATACACATGCAAGCCATAGTAAGCTCGCTGACGCCTGCCTCAAAGAACGCACCTGTGAAATCGTCCTTGCTAAGATCATGTGTCTTCTTCAAGAAACCATCGGTCTTGTCGGAATTAGACAAATCGGCAGAGGAACAAATCATATTGGGAACCTGTTCGGCAAGAACGCCCAAGCAAGCCGCCGATGCTGCACGAGTAGCGATGTCTGGCTTTTGAATAAGACCACTCCAATCTATCTGAGGAGCATTGCCCGAGAACCAAGTGTCCTTAAGCTGAGCCTTATCTGGATTTTCTTCTGCCCACTTCTTTTCTGCCTTTCTACGCTCGGCAACGATTGTTCTCAATTCATTGGCACGATTGGCATAGAGAGCTTTTACTTCGTCGAAAATAACAAATGGATCATCAGGATTTCCCCCAAGAGCAGTCACCGTATTGCGGTAAGCATTCCCGCCAAGGGGTGCGCCATGAGTCTTAATCGTATTTTCATAGCTTGAGCCATCTTCTTTGAGGGCGCCTTTACCCATAATGGTTTTGCCGATAATAAGAGTCGGGCGGTGTTGCTCAAGATTGGCCATGTCAAGTGCATGGCGAATTTCGTCGACATCATTTCCATTGATAGTAATAACATTCCAACCCCATGCTTCGTATTTTGCTTTGGTATCTTCCTGCATTACGACTTTACATTCGGTAGAAAGCTGAATATCATTAGAATCATAGAACATGATAAGATTGTTGAGCCCGAGAAGTCCGGCCAATCTACCAGCACCTTGGGAAATCTCCTCTTCTATGCCACCATCTGAAATATAGGCATAAATCTTATGCTGCATAACGGTTTTCCCGAGACGTGCCTCCAAGAACTTTTCGGCAACTGCAGCACCCGCTGCAAATGTGTGTCCCTGACCTAACGGACCTGATGTATTCTCAATACCACGGCAGATGTCACGTTCTGGATGACCTGGAGTAGGAGAGTCCCACTGGCGGAACTGCTTCAACTCGTCTATTGTAAATTTTCCCTGTAAGGCAAGTGCAGAATATAACATGGGCGACATGTGCCCGGGATCAAGGAAGAAGCGGTCACGTCCTGTCCACGTTGCATCATCTGGATCATAAACCATATACTCGGAAAAAAGCACATTAATAAAATCTGCTCCGCCCATAGCACCTCCAGGATGGCCTGAATTAGCTTTCTCTACCATAGAAACAGCCAAAATGCGGATATTGTCGGCTGTACGGTTCATAACTTTCGTTTCGTTCATTATATAATAAAATTATATGGTCCTCATTATATCTGTCGGCACACTACTTGACTCTAAATCTGTATGCTGTATGGCTAATGTATGTCTCGCCAGGTTTGATATATGAAGATGGGAAATTAGGATTGTTCGGTGAATCGGGGTATTTCTGGCTTTCCAGGCATACCGACGCATGCTTGGGATAAGCAATGCCATGCTTTCCTTTAACTTTACCATCAAGGAAATTGCCTGTATATACTTGTACGCCAGGCTCGGTAGTGAACATTTCAAGACAAATTCCTGTATTGGGAGCATAAAGGCTTGCTGCAACTATTTTGTCGTTACCTTTGCCTTTGGTATATGTGTTCAGGCACCAATTGTGGTCATAGCCTCTGGCATACTTGATTTGCGCAAAACTTGTATCACCAATCGTTTCATAAAGCGCATGGCGTTTGGTAAAATCCAATGGAGTGCCATAGACAGACTTGACCTTGCCATTGGGTATAAAAGTCGAATCAATTGGGGTATAATTGTCTGCATTAATATAAAGAACCATATTTGTACCTGCCTGGCTCATATCGCCGGTCAGATTAAAATAAGAATGGTTGGTCATATTGATTACAGTCTCTCTATCAGTAGTAGCTTCGTACTTGATATCCAATACATTATCGCTTGTTAATGTATAAATGACTTTAGCGGTTACCGTTCCAGGAAAATTGTTGTCTCCATCGGGAGATACAATTGATAATTGCAGAGTACTGTCATTCGGTTGAACCGCATCATATACTTGATACTGCCATCCAGACGGACCGCCATGCAGACAGTGACCAAAGTTATTGGTCGGTAGCTGAATTGTTTTTCCGCCAACTTTAAGCTGTCCCTTATTGATTCTATTGGCATAACGGCCAATAGATGCGCCGAAATCACTGGGAGTATTGACCGTATCAGCATATTGATGAATATTGTCAAAACCCAAGACCACATCTGTCAATTGTCCAGCTTTGTTGGGTACACACAATGAAACGAGTCTTCCACCATAATTGGTGATACAGGCTTCCATACCACTTTCATTGGTCAAGGTAAACAGCTTTACGGCTTTGTTGTTGATTATGGTATCAAAATCAGCAGGGTTAAGTCCAGAGATAGTACGCTGTCCACCACCTGAGCAAGCGCAGAGGAAAACGGTTATAATTCCAATGCATAATGTTAGATTTCTGACTCTTTTCATTATTTCGTTGTTTTTAGTATTATTTCCTTTTTGGGTGTAAATATACATCTTTTTTTTTAGATAAACGGCCATTTGCAATGATTATTTTCTAATGGATACAAAAAAAGCCACTGTCCGTATAGAACAATGGCTTTTTTATAATTATTAGATGATATTATTTGCCGTAAGAACCTATGCTAAATTAGCATACTTTGTGAGCACCGTCATTGATAACGACGTTGTATACAGCTGGCTCATGACCATATTTCTCGGCAAATTTCTGCTTTGCATTGGCAATGAATGAGTCATAGATGCTGTCCTTTACCAGATTGATGGTACAGCCTCCGAAGCCACCGCCCATGATGCGACTTCCAGTGACACCATTTTCCTTAGCCAACTCATTGAGATAGTCAAGCTCCTCGCAAGAAACTTCATACTCCTTGCTAAGGCCGTCATGGGTCTCATACATCTTTTGGCCTACGGTCTCATAATCGCCTTTCTGCAAAGCATCACATACAGCAAGTACACGATCCTTTTCTCCAAGAACGAAGTGTGCGCGAGTGTAGTCTTCCATTCCTACCTCATCCTTTACCTCTTCCAATTGCTCCCAAGAACAATCACGAAGTGTCTCAAAATGAGACTCTGGATGTTTGGCGGCTATGTGTTTTACTACATTCTCGCAACTATTGCGGCGGTCGTTATATGGTGAGCCCTTGAGTTCGTGCTTAACTTTGGAATCAAGCAGCACCAATTTGTAGCCTTCTGGGTTGAAAGGGAAGTACTCGAATTCTCGAGAACGGCAATCCAAACGCATAAGTTTGCCTTCCTTACCAAATACACTTGCAAACTGGTCCATAATACCACAGTTTACACCGACATATTTATGCTCCGTAGCTTGTCCGGCGAGAGCCAAATCCCATTTGGAAACTTTATTGTCACCAAAAAGGTCATTAAGCGCAAATGCGAAACAACTCTCCAAAGCAGCAGAAGAAGACATGCCTGCACCAAGTGGTACATCTCCGTAGAAAGCAGTATTGAAACCCTTAACATCCACACCGAGGGCCTTCATTTCTTGCACGATTCCATAAATGTATCTTGCCCAAGTAGTGCGAGGACCTACGGGGTCGTTAACCTTAAATTCTACGCGATCCTTAAGGTCAATAGAGTAGCACATGACTGTATCAGTACCATTAGGGCGCACCTCTGCCATAATACCTTTATCTACAGCTCCTGGGAAGACGAAACCTCCGTTATAGTCAGTATGCTCACCAATAAGATTGATACGACCTGGAGACATATAAATGTTACCAGTTTTGCCATCAAAATGCTTGATGAAGCGGCTTCTTACTTTTTCAATATCCATAGTTTGTAAATTCAAAAAGGTTAGACAATATAATAATTGTAATGTTATTCTACAGGAATGTCTTTATTCACATTCTTTGAGCCGAGAAGTGCATAATATAAAATGTATACAGCACTCAGCAGTACTACAATAAAGCTGGAGATGTAGTTGTGAGTAAAGTCGATAACCTTAGCCTGGATAAAGATCATAACAGCAAAACCTGCAACCATCATCATGAAGGCTCCGGAAGCAGCAGCTGTGTATTTTCCGAGTCCCTCTGTGGCAAGATTGAAGATGCCACCCCACATAACAGAAGCACAAAGGCCCACCAACAGGAATGCAAAGATGCCGACGGGTATCTCACCCCATACCAAAGTAAGATGGGTATAGTCGATACCAGGACATTTTACCATCATGGTCTCGGGCAAAAGCATACCTGCTGCTGTAAGGATGATAGCCGCAATGCTGACGGTAGAAATCATGGACTTTGCAGAAATCTTACCACCTATCATACCACCAACGAAACGACCAATCAGCATAAAGATAAAGTAAACAGCACCCAGTGTACCGCAATAACCGGCATCCATTCCTAATCCAGGATTAGTAGCATCTTTTGCAGCGGTAAGATAAGAGAAGATGTAAGTAGGAGGACATACCTCTACTGCACCATAAACAGCAATAGCCAACATACCGAGTTTGAAATGGCGGAAAGAATAGCAACTGTGCTCGTCTTTTGCTTCTTTAGCTTTCGCTGCTTGCTGTGGTTCTTGGATTTTAGTAAAGAATATTACGACAAAGGCAAATATGAAGATTGCCAAGGCTATAAACAATGCAGGTTGGGCGTCTGAAACCTTTGCTGTAGCAGCATCGCCGATAAGGCTACCCATAAGGATGTAAACGCATACGGCTGCGGCAGAATTGAAGACTCCACCAATCTGAACCAATTGATTTCCTCTGTTACCGCCTCCGCCAAGCAGATTAAGCATTGGATTAACTACAGCGTTAAGCATACACATGCAAAGTCCTGATACAAAGGCACCAATAAGATAAACAACAAATCCAATTGTACCACTAGACCAACCGACAGAGCCGCTAAGCCACTGTACAAGTAAGCCAACAATACCTACAACCAAAGCAGCCAATGCAGTAGTCTTATAACCAAACTTCTGAATAAGCAATCCTGCGGGGATACCCATAAGGAGGTAGGCACCAAAGTTGCCATAGTTACCAACTTGGGCAAGCGATTCGCTTACTGAGAAATTGTTTTTCAGAATAACTGCCATCGGCGAACAGAGATTAGTCACAAACGCAATCATCGCAAAAAGGAAGACCATTGCCAAAATGGCAATAATACTACCTTGTTTCTTTTCTAATTTTTCCATTTTACTTGTTATTAATGATGTTATTATGATTATTCTATTGTTCTACGCTAAATTTGTATATGGTCTTCTGCGTATATTTACCTTCAGGTTTAAGCACGACAGATGGGAAATATGGGTGATTTGGGGAATCGGGGAAGTGCTGAGCTTCAAAACAGATTGCGCTACGACGGGGGAATGTAGCTCCATTCTGTCCCTTGTAGCCATCAGCCCAATTGTCTGTATAGACCTGTACACCTGGCTCTGTTGTATAAACCTCCATAGTACGGCCACTCACTGGTTCAACGATTTTTGCAGCAAAACTAAGCTCTCCCTCTTCTTTCTTATTAAGAACAAAGCAATGGTCGTAGCCAGCTCCATTCCTTATTTGCTCATCATCGGCGTCTATGTCCTTGCCAACAGCTTTAGGTGAGGTAAAGTCAAATGGAGTATTTTTTACAAAACGAATTTCTCCGGTAGGAATACTCGTTTCATCAATTGGAAGATAGTAATCAGCATTTATTTGACAAATAAGGTTCTCTATACTTGCAGTTGGATTAGCAATACCCGACAAAGAGAAAAAACCGTGGCTTGTAAGGTTAATGATGGTTTTCTTATTTGTAGTAGCCATATAATCGATAACAAGTTCGTTATCATCAGTAAAACTATAAACAACAGTAGTTTTAACTTCACCTGAGAAGCCCTCTTCGCCATAAGGGCTGGTATATTCAAGAACCAAAGAGTGTTCATTCATTTGTCTGGCATCCCATACTTTGGCGTTAAATCCTTTCTTTCCGCCATGCAAGCTGTTGGGACCATTGTTTATGGGTAATTGATACTCTTTGCCATGCAACTGGAATTTGCCTTTACAAATTCTATTTCCGTAGCGACCAATGAGGGTCGAAAGATAGGGTTCCGGGCTGTTGATGACATCTTGTACATTGTCATGTCCTTGTATGACATTGGCCTTTACACCATTTCTATCAGGAACCATAATTGCAACCAATGCGCCACCATAATTGGTAATAGCCACCACGTTGCCACGATTATTTTTCAGGAAGTATAAGTCTGTCTTCTTTCCATTGATTGTGGCCTGAAAGTCTTCTCGTCTCAGGCCACAGATGTGTTCTGTTTCTGTTGTGCTCATCATAAAAAGTTTTTAGTTACTTTATGTACTTGCAAAGTAAATAAAAAAAAGTGAATACCACAAAAGTCACGCCATTTATTATCGCGTTTGTTGCGTTAAAAACAATTAACAAAGCACTATGGCAATAGACGATTGGCGAAATGTACCGCTATATATAAAGAAAACGACACCAAAAGACAATTATTCTTTTGGTGTCGCGAGACAGGCAAGCAGATCAGACACAATATAACTGCTTCCACCTATAAAAACGAAATCATTGGGGACGGCAATTGCAAGCGCAGCCATATAGGCGCTCTCAACGCTATCGTAAACACGACCAACAAGTCCGTGAGCAAGCCCTTTTTGAGCAACAACCTGACTTGGAATAGCTCGATGCGTAGTTGCCTGTGACCAATAATAAATAGCATCTTTGGGCAACAACTCCATAACAGAATCAATATCCTTGTCATCAACCATTCCGAATACAATGTGCTTTTGATGACATTCTTGGTGGATAATTTGCTTTGACAAATACTTCCAACCGCCAACATTATGTCCTGTATCACATACTATCAATGGCTGGTTGCACAATATTTGCCATCTTCCCATGAGGCCAGTCAGCTGAACAACATTGAGGAATCCTTTCTTCACAGCCTCAACATCCGTTATGCCTAATTCTCGGATAGCACATAGGATTGTATTTGTGTTTTTTATTTGATATTCTCCTATCAGAGCACCCGTAACGACGCCATAGTTAACCGTTTGATAGGAGATACCACCACCCTGAGATTTATCAACCGAGACAACTTCGCAAGCGTCTTCTGCAAAAATAATCTTGGAGTGTGTTTCGATTGCTTTGTGTTCAAAAACATGACGCGTTTCAGGGATTGCTTCCCCTATGACGACAGGCGTATTGGGCTTGATTATCCCCGCTTTCTCCGCTGCAATCTGAGGCAATGTTTCACCAAGGAATTGGGTATGGTCTTTGCTTATATTAGTAATGATTGACAATATTGGAGTTACTATATTTGTACAATCAAGACGCCCACCAAGGCCTACCTCGACGACGGCGTAATCAACATGCTTCTCCGCAAAGTATTTGAAGGCCATTGCTGTGGTTAGCTCGAAAAACGAAGGATGAAGGGGTGTGAAGAAATTCTTTTCCTTGTCGACAAAGTCCACCACATACTCTTCGGGTATCATTTCGCCATTTACCCGGATACGTTCTCTGAAATCTACCAAATGCGGAGATGTATATAGTCCGACATTATATCCCATAGCTTGCAATATTGCAGCAAGCGTATGAGAACAAGAACCTTTACCGTTAGTTCCCGCAATATGAATAATCTTATAGTGCTGATGCGGGTGACCAAAGTGTTTGTCAAGCGCATGAGTATTATCCAGACCTTCTTTATATGCAGATGCACCCACATGTTCGAAAACAGGGGTGCATTCATATAGATAATTAACAGTTTCCCGATAGTTCATAACACCTTAACTGAAATAGTTTTTGAACTTGTCAAAAATCGATTTCTTAGTACTTGCGTCTCCTTTGAAATTATCACTGTCACGCATACTTTCAATTGCAGCGCGTTCCTGCTTACTCAAGGCTTTCGGAACATAAACACTGATATTGACAACCAAGTCGCCATGACCTGTTCCATATCCTTGTACATGAGGCAGTCCCTTCCCGCGCAAGCGCAGTGTCTTACCTGGCTGGGTACCAGGCTCAATCTTGATTTTTACTTTACTTCCTTCAATAGTAGGGATTGAGACTTCACCACCAAGTGCAGCTGTAGGAAAATCGAGCAGAAGGTTATAGATGACATCTTGACCGTCACGGACGAATGTATCGTTTTCCTCTTCTTTGATGTAGACTTGAATATCGCCGTTTATTCCATTATGTGGACCGGCATTTCCTTTACCAGAGACATTTACGACCATTCCTTCTGCGACTCCTGCAGGGATGTTGATTTCAACGACTTCTTCGCCTTTTTCGACGCCGGTGCCGTTACATGCCTTACATTTATTCTTGATAACAGAACCCTCGCCATGACATGTTGGGCAGTCCGTTTGGGTCTGCATCATGCCCAGCATCGTACGAACTGTTTTTACGACATAGCCTCGACCTTGACAAGTCGGACAAGTCGTATTGCCACTTCCATCCGCGGCGCCTGTTCCATGGCAATGGCTGCATGTAATGTCCTTCTTTACCTTGAACTTCTTTGTTACGCCTGTCGATATCTCCAGAAGCGAAAGCCTTACAGTGAGTCTCAAGTCAGTACCCCTGTATTGCGGACGACCTCCACCGAATCCACCAAAGCCGCCGGCATGTCCTCCAAACACATCGCCAAACATAGAGAAGATATCATCCATAGAGAATCCTCCACCGAATCCTCCGGCACTTCCGAATCCGCCACCAGGTGCGTTAAATCCGAACTGGTCGTATTGTTGTCTCTTCTGTGAATCGTGAAGAACATCATAAGCCTCTGCCGCTTCTTTGAATTTTTCTTCAGCTTCAGCATTATCTGGATTTCTGTCGGGGTGATACTTTATAGCCAACTTACGATAAGCGGCTTTAATCTCGCTTTCAGTTGCGTTTTTGCTAACGCCCAGCACCTCATAATAGTCGCGCTTTGCCATACGTTAATATAATAATGTATTAATCGCCAACAGCAACTTTGGCATGTCGTATCACTTTATCGTTCAGCATATAGCCAGTCTGGGTACAGTCAACGACCTTACCCTTCTTGTCATCGCCCATACCAGGGACTTTGGCTATAGCTTCATGGAAATCCACATCAAAATCAGAGTTTTCCGTTTCAATGCGCTTAAGACCAAGCCCTTCGAGAGTCTTATGCAGCTTCTGGTCGATAAGTTCCCAGCCTTCTTCAAGAGCCTCTTTAGTTTCTATTTTGGTAGCATTGGTTATAGCTCTTTCCATATCATCAAGAACAGGAAGAATTGCAGTGATAACCTTTTCTCCACCATTAAGAATCAATTCAGCTTTCTCTCTGATGGTACGTTTCTTATAATTCTCGAATTCGGCCAAGGTACGCAGATATTTGTCTTTAGTTTCGGCCAGTTCCTTATTAAGAGCATCTAAAGATTCTTTTGCATCTTCTTCAGAACTCTCTGTTGAGGTATTCTTAGAGTCATCAGCAGCCTGAGAAGAGATGGTATCTTTAGCCTCTGATGACGTTTCTTCGTTAACTTTGTTTTCTTTTACTTCACTCATAATACTTATCTTTTATTACTTTTGGAATAACAAAAAGCATGCCAAACACTACTCTGCGTAGAGTTTTGCCTTGAGTTCTTTGATTTGCTCATCATGAATATATTCATCATAGCTCATCAGTTTGTCTATTATTCCATTAGGTGTAAGTTCAATGATGCGATCAGCTACAGTTTCAATAAACTCGTGGTCATGTGAACTGAAAATGATATTTCCCTTGAACGAAGTAAGATTATTGTTAAATGCCTGAATACTCTCAAGGTCCAAATGGTTGGTAGGTGTGTCAAGTATGAGACAGTTGGCATTACGCAACTGCATGCGTGCAATCATACATCTCATCTTTTCGCCTCCCGAAAGAACATTTACCTTCTTCATTACTTCTTCACCAGAGAACAGCATTCTTCCCAAATAGGCCTTCATCTGAACCTCATTGCCAGGTCCGTACTGCGACAGCCAGTCCACCAAATTCATATCGCTCTGGAAGTATTCGGTATTGTCCAAGGGCAAGTAGGCTGTTGTTATCGTGATGCCCCATTTGAAAGTACCTGCATCAGCCTCTTTATTACCGTTTACAATCTCAAAGAGCGCAGTCATTGCCTTCAGATTGCGTGACAAGAACACAACTTTCTGGCCCTTTTCTATATTGAAGCTGACATTGTCAAACAACACGTTACCATCGTTGTCTGTAGCTTTCAGTCCCTCGACTTCGAGTATCTGATTTCCGGGTTCACGTTCCATCTGGAAAATGATACCTGGGTATTTACGGCTTGAAGGACGGATTTCCTCCACATTAAGTTTTTCAAGCATCTTTTTACGTGATGTAGTCTGCTTGCTTTTGGCCACGTTCGCGGAGAAACGACGGATGAACTCCTCCAACTGCTTCTTTTTCTCTTCAGCCTTCATGCGCTGGTTCTGGGCTTGGCGAAGAGCCAACTGTGAACTCATATACCAGAAACTATAGTTACCAGAGAAAACGGTAACCTTACCGAAGTCAATGTCTATAGTCTGAGTTGAGACAGAGTCAAGGAAGTGACGGTCGTGCGATACGACTAAGACTGTCTGACGTTCGTCGATTTCGCTCAAATAGTCTTCCAACCATTCTACAGTATCCAAATCGAGGTCATTGGTAGGCTCATCAAGAAGAAGATTCTCAGGATGGCCAAACAAGGCCTTAGCCAACATAACTCTTACCTTTTCATTATTGGCAAGTTCGGCCATCTGCTTTTGGTGCAAGTTTTCCTTGATGCCCAAGTTCTGGAGCAATTGAGCCGCATCAGATTCAGCCTCCCAACCATTCATTTCAGCAAACTTCAATTCCAGATCAGCTGCTTTATTGCCATCTTCCTCTGTCATTTCCGGCTTAGAGTAGAGACGCTCACGCTCTTTCATGTTTTCCCAAAGGGGCTGATGCCCCATGAGTACAGTGTCCATTACGCTGTAGTCATCATATTTGAAGTGGTCCTGTTCAAGAACGCTGAGGCGTTCACCAGGACCAAGTTCTACAGTTCCCTTGTTGGGCTCCAAATCGCCGCTGATGGCGCGCAACAGCGTTGACTTGCCGGCACCATTGGCACCAATAACACCATAAATGTTTCCTGGAGTAAATTTGATATTGACGTCTTTGTACAATACTCGTTTGCCAAACTGAATGGCAAGGTTGGTAAGCGTTATCATCTTTTGTATATACCTTATTTATAATTTAGTGTGCAAAATTACAAAAACTCTTGGGTAGAACAAAATATATATGCTCGTTTTTTATAACGACCCACATGCAACGTGTTAAAAACGACCACAAATCCCATTCGATCAGCACTTGTCATTTTGCCAATGCCGGCTTTAAGTATTTTGAAGTATATCCTAATTTGCAATCTGCCACTTGTTCGGGAGTTCCGGTTACGAGCACCCTGCCTCCGTTTCGACCACCTTCAGGACCCATATCGATTATATAATCAGCCAATTTAATGACATCAAGATTATGCTCGATAATTATAACTGTATTACCCTTGTCGACAAGTTTCTCTATTACATTCATTAATATTCGGATGTCTTCAAAATGCAATCCGGTAGTTGGCTCATCCAATATATACAGAGTTTTTCCAGTATCCCGTTTAGCCAACTCGGTTGCGAGTTTAACACGCTGGCTCTCTCCACCAGAGAGGGTAGTGCTTGACTGTCCCAACTTGATATAATCCAGTCCGACGTCTTGCAGCGTCTTAATTTTAGGCAAAATGGACGGAACGTTCTCAAAGAACTCCACCGCCTGGCCTATGGTCATATCCAAAACATCTGCAATGGACTTGCCCTTATACCTTACCTCCAGAGTCTCACGATTGTACCTCTTGCCATGGCAGGTCTCGCATGGCACCATCACATCTGGCAAGAAGTTCATTTCTATTGTTTTATATCCATTTCCTCCACAAGTTTCACATCTGCCGCCTTTAACATTGAATGAGAAGCGACCAGGCTTGTAACCACGAATCTTAGCTTCGGGGAGCCCCACAAACAAGGTGCGGATATCGGAGAATACACCAGTGTAAGTCGCCGGGTTGCTTCGCGGTGTACGACCAATGGGGCTTTGGTCTACGGTTACCACTTTGTCCAGGTATTCCAACCCTTCGATAGAAGAGTAGGGCATCGGCTTCTTTAATGCCCGATAAAAGTGATGCGCCAATATGGGTTGAAGAGTCTCGTTTACCAGTGTAGATTTACCGGAACCACTGACACCGGTAACAACAGTAAGGACACCCAGAGGGAACTCGACATCAACATTTTTCAGATTGTTGCCAGTACATCCGTGCAATACTATCGCCTTGCCATTAGGCCGACGACGTTGAGCAGGTATCTGTATACTCTGGATTCCATTCAGATAATTGGCCGTGATTGTATCGCGGTGAAGCATTTCTTCGGGCGTACCCTGAAACACCACTTGGCCACCCTTACGCCCAGCTTTGGGACCGATGTCAATTATCCAATCAGCCGCTCTCATCATATCTTCATCATGCTCGACAACGATTACAGTATTCCCCAGATCACGCAATTCTTTAAGCGAATTGATGAGCCGCTGATTATCACGCTGATGAAGGCCGATACTTGGCTCATCAAGGATATATAGAACATTGACAAGCCTTGTTCCAATTTGCGTGGCCAGCCTTATGCGCTGGCTTTCTCCACCAGAGAGGGTTGCCGACTGACGATTAAGCGACAGATAGTCAAGGCCCACATTTAATAAAAAGCCAACACGTGTACGTAGTTCTTTTATTATTTCGCTGGCTATTATTTTTTGATTTGTCGACAGACCCTCAGCCATATTAGATAGCCACTCAGCCAATTCATTCAAATCCAGATTGGCGACTTCAGAGATATTCCGGTCGCCAATCTTGTATGAGAGGGATTCCCTTTTGAGTCTTAATCCATGACACTCGGGACATACGTTTGTGGCCAGGAACTGTTCAGCCCACTTTTGTCCTGCCGATGTGTCATCATTATCCATGATGTCACGCAGATATTTGATGATACCATCAAAGGTGACAAAGTAATCACTCGATGTATGAACCACTTCTTTAGGAATTTTCAGGTTTTCCATTGTTCCATAGAGAATTTCGTCCATGGCTTCCTGTGGGACATCACATACGGGCGTCTTTAAGTTACAGTCGTATTTTTGCAGGATAGCATCAATCTGCCAAAATACCATTTGGTTCTTATATTTGCCTAAGGGAGATATTGCTCCATCACGGATAGACAGCTTGTCATCGGGTATTACCTTGTTTATATCAATTTCGTTGACTACACCCAAACCTTTGCATCGCGGGCAGGCGCCTTCCGGAGAATTAAACGAAAAGATATTTGGAGCCGGTTCACCATACGACAACCCGGTTGTAGGGTCCATAAGACGCTTGGAGTAATTCTTGATGCTATTATCGTGTTCGTCAAGAATCATTAGCGTGCCGTCGCCTTGGCGCATCGCTATCTGCACACTTTTCTTGAGCCGTTCGTCGTCTTTACCACGTACTTTCAGTTTATCAACAACCACCTCGATGTTATGATTCTTGTATCGGTCAACCTTCATACCACGCTCAATCTCCTTTATCTCTCCATCTACGCGTATATAGAGGTATCCTTTACGCCGCATGCTTTCAAAGAGTTCGCGATAATGTCCTTTGCGTTGACGGACCAAAGGGGCGAGGATGAAGATGCGATGGTCGATATACTGGTCAAGTATCATTTCCAGCACCTGCTCCTCTGTATATTTTACCATCTTCTCTCCCGACAAATAACTATATGCCGTACCAGCCCTTGCATAAAGCAGACGCAGATAATCGTATATTTCGGTAGTAGTTCCGACCGTTGAGCGGGGATTCTTGTTGGTGGTCTTTTGCTCAATGCTGATTACAGGGCTTAAACCGGTAATTTTATCCACGTCGGGGCGTTCTATATTGCCCAAAAAATTGCGTGCGTATGCCGAAAAGGTTTCGATATATCTCCGCTGACCCTCTGCATATATGGTATCAAAGGCCAACGAAGACTTGCCAGAACCCGACAAGCCTGTTATTACAGTGAGTGAGTTGCGGGGAATTGTGACATCCACATCCTTGAGATTGTGCACGCGTGCACCCCATACATTTATAGTTTCTTTCTTATCTTTCATCGGTCTGAAGATATCTTCTTTAACGTTCGGTTTCGATGTAATCACGCATGAGATTTACATCCTTCTTGATATTGAATACGCGGCCGTCTGCACCACGTGCCTTGACGACGCAGTAGTATGTTCCGGTTTTCATATCCTTTCCTTTGAATGTGCCGTCCCAGCCACCTGCCGGATCGTTCCATTCATACACTTTCTGGCCCCAACGGTTGATGATAATGGCCTTAAACTCTACAATACTCTGATATCCAGGTTTGGCGCGATAGATATCATTTATACCATCTCCATTGGGAGAGAAAGCGTTTGGAAATTCGAGTTTGCTTTCGTAGACGGTTACCGTGAAGCGGGCCTCACGCCAATAGTCAGCTTCGTATCTGACCGTGTCTGCCCCGAGGGTAAACACCGTGTAGCATACCACATGATTGACTCCCGATTCGGCAAATATGTATTCTGTATCTTCTTCATATCTCACAAGATATGGCTCATTCTCTTTACCTTCTTTGAAGAAGCGCCATTCGTAATGCGCCGTCCATCCATCCGCATCAGAGGGGTTGAGCTTGAAGGTCGCTTTTATAGGCGCCGAACCAGAGAAATAACTGTCCGTACTCTCGTTGCCAGCAGCATCTGTAAATACAACCGAAGGGGCGATTGATGGCATTCCTGGTGTAGCATAGACGGGACCAAATATGCCAAGTGTTAGCAATAAAAAAACTAATTTTGCTATCTTCATTGTGTATGAACTTAAAAATAGATAGCAAAGTTAACAAAAAGTTTAGAGTTTTGGGAGTGAAGTAATAGTTTTTTTGTATTTTTGCAAATGGAAATAATCATAAAGATAATGAATAAACGTTTGTTACGCTATATTTTGCTGCCCATGCTCCTTATGGCGTGTGCCGTCTGCGATGCCCAGATAAACAATTGGCAAGACTTGTACAAGGCCAAGAAGAAAGATACCATCTATGGCATTGCCCATAAATACGGCATCACCGTTGACCAGCTGATGGAGGCCAATCCTGACATGAAAAAGGACGGCTATCAGTTGAAGAAGGGCGACATTGTGTTCATCCCCTTTGTATCACAGCCCAAAGAGGTACAGCAACCATCCAAGAAGAGCACCGAGAAAGACATCGATATACGCTCGAGAGCCATTAGAATAGGCATGATGCTGCCTCTGCACAATGTTGATGGCGACGGCAAACGCATGACTGAGTATTACCGAGGTTTCCTTTTGGCATGCGAGCAGATGAAAGCCCAAAATATCTCAGTTGATATCCACGCATGGAATGTACCGATAGATGCGGATATACGCCAGACTTTGCTCGACAAGGGCGCCCAGAATTGTGATATCATCTTTGGCCCGCTGTATTCCAATCAGGTCAAGTATCTTGCCGAATTCTGCAAGACATATAAGATTAAGATGGTTATCCCATTTTCCATCACTGGCGACGAGGTGAAACACAATAGCCAGATTTTCCAAGTTTACCAGTCGCCCGAGCGTCTCAACGAGAAGGCTATCTATGCCTTTATGGAACGTTTCCCCAAGCACCACGCCATTTTTGTAGATTGCAATGACAGCACCAGCAAGAAGGGCATTTTCACATTCGGTTTGAGAAAGCAGCTGGATAGCAAAGGCATCAAGTACAGCATTACCAATATCAAATCATCTGAACAGCAGTTCGGTAAGGCATTCAGCCGTACTCTCCCCAATGTAGTTGTACTTAATTCGGGACGGTCTCCAGAACTTAATGTTGTTTTTGCCAAACTCAATGGTCTGAAGATGAAAGCACCCAATGTCCAGATTTCCGTCTTTGGCTATACTGAGTGGCTTATGTACACCAAATACAATCTTGCCAATTATTATCAGTTTGATGCATATATCCCTACCACTTTCTATTACAATCCTTTGTCCGAATCGACCCAGCAGATAGAAGCCCTTTATCGACAGTGGTTCAAGACCGAGACCATCCAGGCACTCCCCAAGTTTGCCTTGACCGGTTACGACCATGCCATATATTTCATCAATGGATTGCACAAATACGGACAGAGCTTTTCCGGAACAAAAAAGCAACAAGTCATGAAACCCATTCAGACACAGTTGTACTTTGACAAGAACACTAACGGAGGTATGGAGAATGCCTGTTTCCAGTTAATTCACTATAAAAACGACCAAACGATAGAATCTATAACATATTAATGAAGAAGTTATATTTGATTTTAAGTTTAGCCATGATGCCGTTTCTTTCCGTCATGTCGCAGATAGGCGAACATCGGAACGATTTCACATTGGGCGTCAATGGCGGATATATCCTGAGCAATGTCAGTTTTACCCCTAAGGTGACTCAAGGTTATCATGGCGGCCTTACAGGTGGTTTGTCCATGCGCTATGTATGCGAAAAATATTTCAAGACCATTGCTTCAGTATATGCAGAGGTCAACTATTCGCAGTTGGGATGGAAGGAGGATATTCTTGACATCAACAACCAGGCTGTAATCAATCCCGTCACAGGATTGGCAGAAAACTATAGCCGTACTATCAACTATGTACAGGTCCCCATATTGGCCCATTTGGCATGGGGAAAGGAATACAAGGGCGTCAGTTTCTTTGTGAATTTGGGTCCACAATTTGGGTTCTATCTCAGCGAGAAGACCAAAAGCAACTTTAATGTTAAGGATTGCAATATGAATGACCGCGTTTCGACCGTGGTTGCACAAGATACAATGGCCGTAGAAAACAAGTTTGATTATGGCATTGCCGTCGGAGCAGGCATGGAGTACACCGTGCCCAAGGTAGGGCATTTCCTGATAGAGGCCCGATACTACTATGGACTCGGCAACATATACGGCGACTCCAAGCGCGATTACTTTGGCAGTTCCAACTTTGGCAATATAATCATCAAGGCTGCTTATCTGTTTGATATAACCAAAACCAAAAAATAATAATTATGTTTGAAGGACAACCTAAAGGTCTTTATGCGTTGGCTCTTGCCAACACCGGCGAGCGATTCGGTTATTACACCATGCTTGCCATCTTTGCCCTGTTTATGCAGGCTAAGTTCGGATGGACAGAGTCACAAGCCGGACAGGTTTATGCCATATTCCTGGCAGTAGTTTATTTTGCTCCGCTCTTTGGCGGTATGATAGCCGACAAGATTGGCTATGGCAAGTGCGTAACCATTGGTTTTGCCACAATGTTCCTCGGCTATCTGGGTCTTGCCATCCCCACAGAGGCCGATACTATCGGACAGATTTCCATGTTTGGCGGACTGGCTTGCGTGTCATTGGGTACCGGCTTGTTCAAAGGCAATCTCCAGGTATTGGTAGGTAACCTCTACGACGACCCCAAGTACTCATCACGTCGTGATTCGGCCTTCAGCCTTTTCTATATGGCTATCAATATCGGTGCAATGTTTGCCCCCTCAATGGCTAAATGGATTACCAACGTATATCTGTCTCACTATGGCTTACAATATAACGCAGCAAACACTGACCCCAGTTATCTCCAGGCCCTCTCTGGCGCATACGGTCTTTGCTTTGGTGTAGCCTGTATCTCTCTGATTCTGTCAGCTGTCATCTATTTCGCCTTCCGCGGATGGTTCAAGCATGCCGATGTCACTGCCAAGCAGGCCAAGGAGCAGGCTGTAGCCGTAGAGGAGTTGACTCCCAAGCAGACCAAAGACCGCATCGTGGCATTGCTGCTCGTCTTTGCCGTGGTTATCTTCTTCTGGATGGCATTCCACCAGAACGGTTCGGCTCTTACATTCTTTGCGAAGAAGTATACCGACTTGACTGTTAGCTGCACTATGCGCATCGGATTCAACATCTTCAGTTTGGCTCTTATCGCCATCTCTGTTTATACCGGTTTTGCAACATTCCAATCCAAGTCTACTCGCAGTCGTGCTATCTGTGGTGTCGCTACCGTTCTGCTGCTCTCTGGAGCCTACGCTCTCTATGCAGTAATGGACAATCCTACATACGCACAGCCATCAGACTTCCAGCAGTTCAATCCATTCTTCGTAGTAGCACTCACCCCATTCAGCATGGCATTCTTCGGCGCTCTTGCCAACAAGGGCAAAGAGGTTAGCGCGCCAACCCGTATCGCATGGGGTATGCTTGTGGCCGCTCTTGGATTTGGCGTCATCACCATGGCATCTACCGACCTTATTTCGCCGATGTCATTGGGCGACAAGACCCAGAGCATACTGTCTCCAGGATGGCTCATCTCTACCTACTTTACCCTTACACTGGCAGAGCTGTTGCTGTCGCCTATGGGCATCTCATTTGTTTCCAAGGTTGCACCTCCTAAGTATAAGGGCCTTATGATGGGTGGATGGTTTGTTGCCACAGCCATTGGTAACTACCTGAGCTCAATCCCATCTATGTTGTGGAACAGAATACCACTGATGTACAACTGGGGTATCCTCATCGCGCTTTGTCTCGTCAGCGCATTGGTAATGTTTGCATTGCTCAAGAAGCTGAAGGAAATGACAGCATAGGCAGATAGATTATTTACTATTAAAGGCTGATTTCTAAACGTATAGAAATCAGCCTTTAATTATATCTACAGGGCAAAGATAGATGCTTGCTTAATGAGTATATACGTAGATGACAAGACAGGTGATGGCGACAGCTATCACGCATAAGACTCTAAACAGAATTTTAGCTAACTTCTTGCGGCGCTGAGCAGCACTCAAGTTCTTTCTTTTATAGATCTCGGCTTCATCCAAATGCTCGTGATGATGGATATGATGTCTATTGTTATTCGTAGTCATGTATAAAGTTTTTATGTGTTATTGGTAGTTTTGTCTAAGTCTAAATGTATTAGATTACAAAAGTAGATAATATAATTGATTTAGCAAACAAATCAAAGGCAAAAGTGATTGTTTTGCTATTTTTTAACAATACTAATTCCCGCATTGAGGCCATAAGTGTAACCGTAACCCACAATTATCCAGAGGTCAAATACTAAATGACTTCAAACTACAAAACAGATATTTCAAGTTTGGAATTATCAGAATCATAGTTCGCATTAGCCATTTCATGCCTCGCAATTTGCCCCAGATAGCCAACCTGTCACATGTCGACAAGAAACGACTGGTATGGCATGGTGCCAGGCTAAATGAGCCAACCGGGCGTGAGCCTCGACACAAGGAACAACGAGAGGAAGAATAGGGTAGTGGTGAAAGAAAACAAACAGGAGGAAAACAAACGATGCTTTCCTCCTGGTCGGGATGGTAGGAATGATGGCTTTAGAAACGGAAAGCCAGTTCTACATCTACCATATTATAATTATGTTTGGTCAGACTGCGGTCATTGACAAACGCATATTCTCCACTCAACTTGAGATTGCGGCAGAACTCATAGTCCAGGCCCACCTCATAGAATGTCTTCTGCTTGGAGGCATCGCCTGAGGGCTGATACATATCATAACGGGCTTTGGCGTGCATCTTCTTCTTGATGATTGGGGCAATAACCAGAGCGTAGACACCTTGCGCCTTGTCACCGTTCTTGCTAAGCTCGAAGTCGGTAGCATTCTCTGGCTTCTGATAGCGTGTCTTGAAAGCCAAACCAGTACTGTGGGCATACTCAGAGCGGAATGTCCAGTCGTTGGTTACATATTCTGCAGACAGAGCATATCTGCGTTGGGGCAAACTCAAAATCTCTGTGACTTTACCGTGGTCAGTATCAACTGTGCGTTTGCGGGCATACGAGCCAGTCCAACCAAAAGCTCCGATTCTCATACCAGCAACAGGCATAACCCAAACTCCACCGATGATGTCTTTGCGCTGGTCTACATCTTTAACGTTGATACCCTGTCCATTGAATACACCTACCTGGTAATGAATCAGGTTGCGGCCGTTGGCATTGGGCAGGAAATCGCCCTGCAACTGGACACCGATATCGCGGCCGTTGCTGGCGTGGGCACCAGCACGGTCATTGAAACCTGCGATGGAGGAAGTAATCTGGCTGTAGCTCATGAACCCTTGGTCTACTGGGTGCATGGGATTCTCAAAAGAGAATGGACGCTTGAACTGTCCAGCCTTTATCTTGAAATAACCATATTTCTGCCACTCCGCAAAAAGGTCAACTACACGGGGAGAATTGCCAAGATCCGTGGTGTTGCCATTAAACTGAATTTGGGCTTTCCAATAAAAGTCATCAAGTATACGGCCATCGAGGCTGACACGTGCCAATCTCAAGTTGAAAGAGTTGGACTTGTCATTAACTTTGCTGCTACTTTGGTATTGTACGATGCCATAACCCGATAGCTTTACATTGTTAATCCAAGAAGCAGGTTTGTTCTGCGCATAGCTGGCAAAGGCGGTCATCAAAGCCATAGCCAGCATTATTGATTTCTTCATTTTATATTAAGTATTTTAGTTATTATTCTCAGAAGTGCGCTTGACCAGCAGAACAACATTCTCCACATGAGGCGTATGAGGAAACATGTCTACAGGCTGAACTTTGGCCACTTTGTATTCGGCATCCATCAACGCCAAGTCCCTTGCCTGCGTTGCGGGGTTGCAGCTTACATAGACAATGCGTTCGGGCGACGCGTTAAGGATCACATTTACCACATCAGGATGCATTCCTGCGCGTGGCGGGTCGGTGATAATCACATCTGGACGTCCATGCTCCTTAACGAAATCATCGGTAAGGATGTCCTTCATGTCACCGGCATAGAACAATGTATTGTCGATATTGTTGATTTTGCTATTGACCTTTGCATCGGCAATTGCCTCGGGAACATACTCGATGCCGACCACCTTGCGGGCACGTCTGGCTACGAAGTTGGCAATGGTTCCCGTTCCCGTGTACAAGTCGTAAACAAGCTCGTTACCAGACAATTGGGCAAAGTCGCGGGCTACACAGTAGAGGTGATAAGCCTGGTCGGTATTGGTCTGATAGAAACTCTTGGGGCCTACCTTGAACTTGAGGTCTTCCATGGCTTCATAAATGAAGTCCTTTCCCTTGAACAGCGTCAGTTCCAAATCGTTGAACGTATCGTTGCCCTTCTGGTTGTCTACATAGAATATGGATGTAAGTTGAGGGAACTTGTCTGCAATATGATTAAGCAGTAAGAGGGCTTTCTGCTCGTCGCCCTCCTCGTCGTAATGGAACTGCAGAATAAGCATCCATTCGCCGGTATTGGAGTTGCGGAAAACCATGTCGCGCAGCAATCCTACCTGATTACGTATATCATAATAGGTATAACCATGGGCAAGCGTGAAATCGCGTATCTCATTGCGTATCTGATTGTGCAAGTCATCCATCAGATGACACTTGGAGATGGGATAAATCTTATCAAAAGCGCCAGTAATATGAAATCCAATTGCCGGTTCGCTCAAGTTGCTTGGGCCATCTTCGGTCCTTGGAGGCAATGCAGCTACCTCCTCTTTGGTGTACCAACGCTTGTTAGCGCAGCCAAATTCAAGTTTATTGCGATATTCGCATGTTTTTTCTGAACCCAGAATGGTCATAAACTCGGGCAATTCAACTTTCCCGATACGCGAGAGTTGGTCATAGACCTGCTGTTGTTTGGCTTTTAGCTGCTCCGAATACAAAAGATTCTGCCACTTACAACCTCCGCAAATGCCGAAATGGTCGCACATGGGCTGAGTGCGCAATGCACTGTATTCAATAAATCTGACAGCCTCGGCTTCGCAATATTTGTGTTTCTTCTTTTTTACCTGCAAATCAACAATGTCACCAGGTACTACAAAGGGTACGAATACGGCCATCTCATTGACATGGGCAACACACTTGCCTTCGGCTGCCACAGCTTCGATGGTCACGTTTTCCAATATGGGTAAGGGTTTACGCTTACGGGTCATAATTCTTTTTAAGGGCAAAGTTACAAATAAATTAGGTATTTGTAAATAATTTTTGTAGAAAATATGCTGCCCAAACCCAAAAACACAAAATGTAAACTCCACATGTCAATTTTTCAATAATTTACTTGGAGATATTCTAAAAATGAAGTAACTTTGCAATAATAGAAAAACTAAATAATTTTTGAATAAATTTGATAATATGAGTGAGAAAAGAGTCTATACTTTTGGCAATGGTAAAGCCGAAGGTAATGCAAAAATGAGAGAGGAACTCGGCGGCAAGGGTGCTAACCTTGCCGAGATGAACCTTATCGGAGTTCCAGTTCCTCCCGGTTTCACAATTACCACTGGTTGCTGTAATGAATATTACGAGGTGGGCCAGGAGAAAATCAAGGAAATTCTGAACGATGAAGTAACAGCTGCTGTCAAGCACATTGAAGAGCTGATGAACTCCAAATTTGGTGACGTCCAGAATCCTTTGTTGGTAAGTGTACGTTCTGGCGCTCGCGCATCTATGCCTGGTATGATGGACACCATCCTCAACCTGGGTCTTAATGACGAGGTAGCAGAAGGTTTGGTTCGCAAGACCAACAACCCTCATTTCGTATATGACTCATATCGTCGCTTCGTACAGATGTATGGTGACGTAGTTCTCGAGATGAAGCCCGTAAACAAGGAAGACATCGACCCATTCGAGGAAATTATTGAAAGCGTAAAGGCTGAACGTGGTATCAAGCTCGACAAGGACTTGTCTGTAGAGGAACTGAAGAAACTGGTTGAACTGTTCAAGACCGCTATCAAGGAACGTACTGGCAAAGATTTCCCCGATGATCCTATCGAGCAGCTTTGGGGTGCCATCTGCGCAGTATTCCGCAGCTGGATGAACGAGCGTGCTATCCTGTACCGCAAGATGGAAGGAATTCCAGACGAGTGGGGTACCGCTGTTAGCGTTATGGCCATGGTATTCGGTAATATGGGTGAAACCAGTGCTACTGGCGTTTGCTTCAGCCGCGATGCCGGAAACGGTGAGAATCTCTTCAATGGTGAGTATCTCGTAAACGCACAGGGCGAGGACGTTGTTGCAGGAATCCGTACTCCTCAGCAGATTACCAAGATTGGCTCTCAGCGCTGGGCTGAGCGTGCAGGTATCAGCGAAGAGGAGCGCGTCAGCAAATATCCTTCTATGGAAGAGGCTATGCCTGAGATTTACAACCAGCTGAATGAACTCCAGGATATGCTTGAGCACCACTATCGCGATATGCAGGATATGGAGTTCACTGTTCAGGAGGGCAAGCTGTGGTTCCTTCAGACCCGTAACGGCAAGCGTACCGGTACCGCAATGGTTAAGATTGCCATCGACCTGCTGCACGAGGGTATGATTGACGAGAAGACAGCCATCATGCGCTGCGAGCCTCAGAAGCTGGACGAACTGCTTCACCCTGTATTCGACAAACTTGAGCTTCAGAAGGCTAAGGTTATCACCCAGGGTCTGCCCGCTTCTCCCGGTGCCGCATGTGGCCAGATTGTATTCCATGCTGACGATGCACAGAAGTGGCACGCCGACGGCCATCGCGTAATTATGGTTCGTATCGAGACAAGCCCAGAAGACTTGGCTGGTATGGCATCTGCCGAGGGTATTCTTACCGCTCGTGGAGGTATGACCTCCCATGCTGCCGTAGTTGCCCGTGGTATGGGTAAGTGCTGTGTATCTGGTGCAGGTAGCATCAATGTAGATTATAAGACAAGAACTGTAGAAATCGACGGAGTCGTTTACAAGGAGGGTGATTATATCTCTCTCAATGGTTCAACCGGTCAGGTTTATGCAGGCGAAGTTCCCACCAAGGCTGCTGAGCTCAGCGGAGACTTCAAGGAGCTGATGGACCTCTGCGACAAGTATACCAAGTTGCAGGTTCGCACCAACGCAGACACTCCTCATGACGCAGCCGTAGCCCGCACATTCGGTGCCAAGGGTATCGGTCTTACACGTACTGAGCACATGTTCTTCGAAGACAAGAAGATTGTTGCAATGCGTGAAATGATTTTGGCTGACAGTGCCGAGGGACGCAAGAACGCTCTTGACAAGCTGTTGCCTTATCAGAAAGCAGACTTCAAGGGTATCCTTGAGGCTATGGATGGTTGCCCCGTCAACATCCGTCTGCTTGACCCACCTCTCCACGAGTTCGTTCCCCACGATCGTGCTGGCCAGGAAGTTATGGCAAAACAAATGGGCGTGGATGTTTCTGCTATCAAGCGTCGCGTTGAGAGCCTCGCAGAAAACAATCCTATGCTTGGTCACCGTGGTTGCCGTCTGGGAATCACATTCCCAGAGATTACTGCCATGCAGACTCGTGCCATCCTCTCTGCCGCTTGCGAACTGAAAAAGGAAGGCAAGAATCCTATGCCAGAGATTATGGTACCTCTTATCGGTACACTCAACGAGTTTAAGCAGCAGAAGGGTGTTATCCTCAAAGCCGCTGCCGAAGTATTCGAGGAGTATGGCGAGAAGATTGACTTTGAAATCGGTACAATGATTGAGATACCTCGTGCCGCCCTAATAGCAGACCGCATTGCTGAGGAGGCTGAGTATTTCAGCTTCGGTACCAACGACCTTACTCAGATGACCTTCGGTTACAGCCGCGATGACATCGCCAGCTTCTTGCCCGTATATCTTGAGAAGAAGATTCTGAAGGTCGATCCTTTCCAGGTTCTCGACCAGGCTGGTGTTGGTCAGTTGGTTAAGATGGCTGTAGAAAAGGGTCGTGCCGTACGTCCAAACCTGCTTACCGGTATCTGCGGTGAGCACGGAGGCGAACCCAGTTCAGTTAAGTTCTGTGCCAAGATTGGCCTCAACTACGCCAGCTGTTCACCTTTCCGCGTGCCAATAGCCCGTCTTGCTGCCGCGCAGGCTGCTGTTGAGGAATAATTCATTATTCTTAATTATAAAAGAGGTGGAGATAATATTCTCCACCTCTTTATATTTAATACATTATTATATATATACATATAAGAGTGAAGATAATCAAGATTCTTTTATCCTTTATCTTTTGCGTTCTGCCATTGACAGAAGCATTAGGAGAAGGTTTCGTCACTATAGATTTTGGAACTTCTAAAAAGGAAGCAACTGAACACTTTATTACAATGTGGGGCCAACCCGACATTGTTAACGATGAAGCCATCGTCTTTCTGAATAAAGACTATCGTGGCTTCAGGTTCAACAAGATTATTATCGGTTTTGAAAACAAGAGCGATGACCATCATTTCAATCAGGCTCGCTTCTTCATTGCCCGCCACGCAAGACACCATGCTGTTGTACAGCGCGACTCTATAGCCAGAGTAATGGCCCATAAGTATGGTTACGGCATCAGCACCGATTACGAGGAAAATGGAAACAAATTCTATAAAGGCGGCGCATCTCCAGAGAGTATCGGCTTTCTGTTTACTATTTATACGCAGCGTAGAGAAGGTCGCTGGATGACCGAACTTCGCTTCGGTGCCTTTCATAAAATAAAGAAATAAATCATAAATCTCATGTTAAAAAACGCACAGGCAACAGCTGAAAGCGTAAAATTTGTGAATAATGTCACCACAATGGCCACATTATGGTTAAAAGATGTTATAACAGAACAAAATTTGCGCAAAAATACTTGCATAAATATATGATAATTATTAAATTTGCAGTGTGTTTTTCATGGTATTAGATTATTAAGGTTTAGAAGGATTGGTTGTCGTGAGACAATCAATCTTTTTTTTGCCCATAACATTCGGGAGATTTTCCATATGCGTTACAAGAACAACCAGAGTAAGGATATCGGTCGGGAGGATAGATGGCGATAGCGTTAAATCTATCTAAAAAGAAACATCTTGTTATGTCAGCTCAAATTCTTTTCGTACATTTGCAATCCCAAATTTTTGATTATGGCAGATAATAATAATTCTACTCGCCGCAAAGCGTCTTCGACAACAATTGATACCTCGTATGGTCACTTGCAGCCCCAAGCCCTGGATGTGGAAAGGTTGGTATTGGGCGCCTTGATGATAGACAAAGATGCATTTTCAGTAGTTTCTGAGTTTTTAAAACCTCAGACGTTTTATGAACCACGCAACCAAAAAATATATCAAGCTATCCAAACGCTTAATGTGGATGAGCATCCTGTTGATATCTCTACAGTTATAGAAGAATTAAAACGCGAAGGCACTCTTGATGACATCGGAGGTCCCTCGTATGTACTCCAGTTAAGCCATGACGTGGCTTCGTCTGCTCATATTGAATACCATGCACATATCCTGGCGCAAAAGTTCTTGGCACGCCAACTTATTTCTTATGCAGGCAACATTGAGACCAAAGCCTTTGACGAGTCCATTGATGTCAACGAACTGATGCAGGAGGCAGAGGGAAGCCTGTTTGAGTTGTCGCAGAATAACATGAAGAAGGACTATGTACAGGTTGATCCGGTTATCAATAAGGCTATCGAAATGCTTCAGAAGGCCGCCGAAACCACAGGAGGTCTTACTGGAGTACCAACAGGCTATACCAAACTTGATGAGAAGACCAGTGGCTGGCAGAAATCAGACCTTGTCATCATAGCCGGACGTCCTGCAATGGGTAAAACTTCTTTCGCTCTGTCACTTGCCAAAAACATTGCTGTAGACTATAAATTCCCCATTGCTTTCTTCTCACTTGAAATGAGCAATGTCCAGCTTGTCAACCGCCTTATTTCCAACGTTTGCTCCATTTCGGGCAGCAAAATGCTTAACGGTCAATTGTCCCATGACGAGTGGGAGCGTCTTGACAAGGACATACGAAAACTCCAGGGTTCACCTATCTATATCGATGACACACCCGGATTGTCTATCTTTGAATTAAGAACCAAAGCTCGGCGATTGGTACGCGAAAAAGGGGTGAAGATTATAATGATTGACTACCTACAGTTGATGAACGCAAATGGTATGCGTTTCGGTAGCCGTCAAGAGGAGGTTGCCAAAATATCGCAGTCACTCAAGGGTCTGGCTAAAGAATTGGACATTCCCATTTTGGCTCTCTCTCAGCTCAACCGTACTGTAGAAGGTCGTGAAGGAGTCGAGGGAAAGCGTCCACAACTTAGCGACTTGCGTGAATCGGGAGCCATTGAGCAGGATGCGGATATGGTAATGTTTGTACATCGTCCTGAATATTATCATATCTTCCAGGATGACAAGGGACGCGACCTGCATGGAATGGCGCAGATTATCATTGCCAAACACCGTAAAGGAGCAACTGGTGATGTGCTTCTTACCTTCAAGGGCGAGTTTACACGCTTTCAAAACCCAGAAAACGAGAATGGTCCTGAACCTCAAGGTCCCAACGGGGAAATTATCGGCAGTCGCATGAATGACCCGTTGAGTGATGACACTTCGTTTCCACCGCCAGACATGCCATTCTAAGATATAAAACTTTAATTATGAAAGTATCAAAACTATTGTTGACGGCTGCCCTTTGTATAATCTGCGACATGGGTTATGCACAAAAGACCAATCCGCTGCGAGACAGTTTGAAGATTGCCGTCAACGAACTTGCATTCCATCCCGATTCGATAGACTTGCTGCTCAAGAAAGCTGCCTGGAATATCGAGTTGGGTGAGTGGAATTATGCCAAAGATGCTTATGATAAGGTGTTGGCGCTCCAACCCACCAATATCGCAGGCCTGTACTACCGGGCATATGTCAACGAGCAGTTGAGACGTTACAACTTTGCCCGTATGGACTATGAAAACCTACTTCTACTTGTACCCGGAAACTTTGAAGCGCAACTCGGCTTAGCCCTTCTCAATCAAAAGGACAAAAGATACACGCTGGCCCTTGACCAAATTAATCGCCTTGTTAGCCAATATCCCGACAGTGCACTTGCGTATGCTGCCCGAGGCGGTATGGAAATTGAGCGAGGAATGTATGATTTAGCATTAGACGATTACACGATGGCATTGAAGAAATCTCCGGGCAACACTGATTACCGTCTGAATCGTATAGATTTGTATATCCGCTTGGGTAAATTAGATGCTGCCAAAGCCGATCTTGATTGGATGGTAGTCCACGGTGTACCACGTGCAGCTCTGTTGGAACAGTACAAACGGCTAAAGCGTTAGCCTATAACGACATTCTTGATCAAATGCTTTCGGCCAATGCCTTCCACAAAGCATCAGATGGGGTAGGGGCTTCCACCTGTATTGTATCTTTAGATACCGGATGAACAAACTCAATACGCTTGGCCATGAGGGAAATGCTGCCATCAGGGTTAGATCGCGGAAAACCATATTTCAGGTCGCCCTTGATAGGGCAGCCCATATGGCTCAGCTGACATCTTATCTGGTGATGCCTTCCAGTCATAAGATGCACTTCAAGCAAGGTGTATCTGTCTGTTCTTGCCAGCACGGAATACCGCAAACAGGCATTCTTAGAGTTCTTTACTTCGTGATCATAGGCGTAGCTTTTATTTTGTTTCTCGTTACGCACTATCCAATTATTCAGTTCGGCTTCACTCTGTATTGGTGTGTTTTTCACTATTGCCCAATAGGTTTTGTGTACGTCTCCCTTGCGGAACATTTCATTGAGACGTGCAAGAGCCTTAGATGTTTTAGCAAAGACAACTAACCCACTTACAGGTCTATCTAAGCGATGCACCACACCGAGGAATACGTTCCCCGGTTTGTGGTACTTCACCTTAATATATTCTTTCACCGTCTCCGAGAGAGGGCGATCGCCGGTTTTATCTCCCTGAACGATCTCGCCACTCTGCTTGTTGACGATAATGATATGATTGTCTTCGTATACTACTTCCATTACATATTCATGCCGCCGTCAACCTGTATTACCTGGCCACTTACGTATGATGACATGTCTGAAGCGAGGAACAGACATACATTAGCAATGTCGTTGGTCTGTCCGCCACGACGCAGAGGAATCTTCTTCATCCAGTCTTTGCGGATATCCTCAGAAAGCTGAGCTGTCATAGGTGTCTCAATGAAACCTGGTGCTACTGCATTTGCACGAACGCCCTTAGGTCCAAGTTCCTGTGCAATTGACTTTGCCAATCCAATCATACCCGCCTTTGAGGCAGAGTAGTTACACTGGCCAGCATTACCATGAACTCCAACTACAGAAGACATGTTGATGATTGAACCACCACGCTGACGCAACATAATGGGGGCACAAGCATGGATGAAGTTGAATGCAGACTTAAGGTTTACATTGAGTACTGCATCCCACTGAGCTTCCGACATACGGAGCATCAGTCCATCCTTAGTGATACCAGCATTGTTGACCAATACGTCGATGCTGCCGAAATCAGCATGAATCTGCTTTACTACTTTTTCTGTCTCCTCGAAATCAGCGGCATTGCCAGCATATGCACGACATGTTACGCCCAGAGCTTCGATTTCCTTACGTGTTGCTTCGAGTCCAGCGGCCATATCGTCGTTGAGCACGAGGTCGGTAAATGCGATGTTTGCGCCTTCTGTGGCAAATTTCATTGCGACAGCTTTTCCGATGCCGCGTGCTGCTCCTGTGATAAGAGCAGTTTTACCTGTTAATAATCCCATGTTAATCTAATATTAAAGTAAATTTTATAATGTTCCTATAATCTATCGCTTATCCATGAATTCACGACTTTTACCCAAGGCTCCATATACCACCTTTGCCACCTGCGGCTTGCTTGTTTCCACGTTGAGACCGTGGCCTAATCGTCCGTATATGAAAGGCACTTCGAGTCCTTTGATACAATAGTGCGTGATGTCTGCGACCAGATCCACGTTGTCTATATCAAACTCTCCGTCAGCCTTACCATCAGAATAAACCTTACGGAAGAGCTCAATCTCGTATTCGTCAAAATTCTTTCTAACTTTTTCGACCATCCATATATTACGGAAGAATTCTGCACGCAGATTTCCATTGCGTACAACCGTTTCGCGTATCATGCTGAGATGTGTATATATAAGTTCGATGATTTTTTCCTGTGGGGGAATCTTCTTGTTTGCCACTTCATCAAGTTTTTCAGACAAACGCTCCAATTCAGACTCAATGACAGCAGAAAAGATTTCCTCTTTACGATTAAAGTATGTATAGAGGGTTCGGCGACCTTTGCCTGAAGCGACTGCAATGTCGTTCATAGTGGTGTTAGCTATACCTTTCTTGGCAAACAGCTGACGAGCTACGTCAACCAGCATCTGTCTTGTCTTGGATATGGACATAATCTATAACAATCTAAAGGCGTACAAAATTGCACATGCCAATTTTATTGTGCAAAAGTAGGGACTTTTAGGGAATAATACAAACAATTCGCTCCCAATTTTTAGAGAAGTATTAAAAAACTTTAATTCCACGACAGCTATAGTCACAATACTAAGTTAGGAAATAAACTCGAGATAGGCCACATTGATTAATCGAAAAATTACAGAGGCATTGATAACATGGAATGACAAATTGCCATCAAGTGAAACTAACACGGCTAAAAGTTTAACCACTAAAAAAGACTACACATTCATATTTACTACGCCCGAAGCAACAAAAATCAGAACTGAAGCGAAACAAACAGAATGTATTAAATGAGAGCACTGTTATTTTCTGCCATTCCGCAGTATTCGAGAAAAGAATAGGACATGCAGTCATAATATTTATTTAACATAATGGCGATTATATTATTTTTCTATCTATTCACATTTTGGTTTATATTTGGTATTTGTGACAAATTTATGAAGATAAAGTGAAGTGCGTGCTTTAATTTATTTTTTTCATGACTTTCCTTTTTCTTTTCAGCATTTTATTTTTTCTTTTCAGCATTTTATTACTATATTTGCAACTGATTAAACAAGATATAGAATATAGACAACAAGATATAGAAATATAGACAATGACTTATATCGAAACAGGCGATGAACAGACCCACCGGCTGAGTTTCTATCTCGCCATGGAAGAATATATAGCACGCCATTTGTTACATCAAGACGATTGCTTCTTCATGTGGCAAGTGGAGCCCTCCGTAATATTCGGACGCAATCAGGTTCCTCAGAACGAGGTAAATATAGAATACTGTATCGAGCATGGCATACAAACTTACCGCCGCAAGAGCGGAGGTGGATGTGTCTATGCTGACCAAAGCAACGTGATGCTCTCCTATATAACTCCTGACGCCAATGTGACCGATACGTTCAGCAGATATATGCGAATGGTAGCCGACACTCTGCAGGAAATAGGTATCGACGCTCATCCCAACGACCACAACGACATCATGATTGGCGACCGCAAGGTGTCGGGCAATGCCATCTACCGGCTGCCAGGCAGCATCATCGCCCATGGCACTCTGCTCTACGATACAGATATGGAGCATATGATGCACGCCATTACCCCCTCACGGCAGAAGCTCGACCGTCATGGCGTAGAGAGTGTACGTCAACGCATCTGCCTGCTTAAAGACTATACTCCACTGCCCTTTGCAGATATACGCGCAAAGATACGCCAGCACCTCTGTCAAACGACCTATACGCTGACAGAGCATGACCGCGAAAAGGTGAGAGAGATAGAACTCGAATACCTTGACCCGCAGTTTATCGGAATCGCAGACTAATAACATTAACAGACAAGATATGGAAAACAAGAAAACGTGTCTCTATGACAAACATGTAGCGCTGGGCGCACTCATCTCTCCCTTCGGCGGTTTTGACATGCCGATACAGTACAGCTCCATCATCGATGAGCATCAGGCAGTAAGACAACACTGCGGTGTATTCGATGTGTCACACATGGGCGAAGTACGCGTAAGCGGTCCAGACGCCGAAAAATATGTAAACCACATATTCACCAACGACATCAAGGACGCCCCACAGGGCAAAATATACTATGGCATGATGTGCTACCCCAACGGTGGCACCGTAGATGATTTGCTCGTCTACAAGATGGGACATCAAGACTATTTCATCGTCATCAATGCTGCCAACATTGACAAAGATGTGGAATGGATGAAAGGCCACGCCGAGGGATTTGCCATCACACTCGACCACTGCTCTGACCGTTATGGCCAGCTGGCCGTGCAAGGTCCTGAATCGCCACAGGTGATGCTCGACATTCTGGGCCTCGACTGCAATGACCTCGTTTTCTACACCGTCAAGACCATTACTCTGGCTGATGGAGAAGAGATTATCGTATCACGTACCGGATATACCGGCGAAGATGGATTTGAGATCTACGGAAGCCACGACTATATACGTCAGGCATGGGACAAACTGATTGAAAGTGGCCAGTGCAAACCTTGCGGACTGGGTTGTCGCGACACACTCCGCTTCGAGGTTGGACTGCCACTCTACGGTGACGAGCTCAGTCAGGACATCTCTCCCGTCATGGCCGGCCTTTCCATGTTCTGCAAACTCGACAAAGAAGAATTCATTGGTCGCGAAGCCCTGGCACAACAGAAAGCCGAAGGAGTAAGTAAGCGTCTTCGCGGAATAGAACTCGAGGGACACGCCGTGCCCCGACATGGCTACAAGGTGCTCAAAGATGGTGTGGAAGTAGGCGAAGTGACTACAGGCTACCGACTGATTTCCGTTGATAAGAGTTGCGCCGTAGCTCTTGTCGACAGCAGCATCCAGATGGGTGACACCGTAGAAGTTCAAATACGCAAGAAAACCTTCCCCGGTAAGGTTGTCAAGAAGAAGTTCTACGAGAAGCACTACCACAAGGCATAACCACCCCACCCCAACAACACAAAAATCAATAATCACTATTAAAGAAAAAAACTATGGCAACAGTAATGGAAGGACTCTATTATGCAGAGTCACACGAGTATGTAAAAGTAGAAGGCGAATTCGGCTACGTAGGCATCACAGACTATGCTCAGCACGAATTGGGCAACGTAGTATATGTAGATATGCCCGAAGTTGACGACGAAGTGACTGCCGGCGAAGAATTTGGTGCTGTAGAAAGCGTCAAAGCTGCTTCTGATTTGCTCTCCCCCGTCAGCGGAACTGTGGTAGAAGTTAACGAAGAGCTCGAAGACCAACCCGAGAAAATCAACGAAGATGCCTTCGGCAACTGGATTATAAAAGTAAAGCTCAGCGACCCATCGGAGCTCGACAATCTTATGGACGCCAAGGCCTACGCCGAAATGACCAAATAAAAGGTTTAATCACACTGACACAACCATTCAAGTTATGGCATACAAATATTTTCCACAGACAGAGGAAGACATCCGCGAAATGCTGGCCAAGATAGGCGCGGGCTCGCTGGATGACCTCTATGCGGAAGTGCCCGACGAAATACGCTATAAAGGCGAATACCGACTGCCCGACGCAATGAGCGAGGTGGAAGTACGCCAGTTTATAGGCAAGTTGGCACAGAACAACAAGCAGCTTGTATGCTTTGCCGGAGCCGGAATCTATGACCACTACACCCCGTCAGCCATTCCTTCACTGATAGCACGCTCCGAGTTTCTTACAAGCTACACCCCCTACCAGGCCGAGATTTCACAAGGTACCCTCCACTACATCTTCGAATACCAATCGATGATGAGCGAACTCACCGGAATGGAAATCTCCAACGCATCAATGTATGACGGCACCACTGCTACAGCGGAAGCTGTACTCATGGCTAACGCCTCGAGCAAGAAATCGAACCGTGTGCTCGTATCTGAGACACTCGACCCCAAAACTCGCAGTGTAGTGGACACCTATGCCCATTACCACGGAGTGGAACTCGTTACGATTCCCGCTCAAGACGGAGTGACCTCACGCCAAGCCCTTGCTTCGCTCGTTGACGAAGCTCCCGTGGCAGGCGTAGTAGTACAGCAGCCCAACCGATATGGCATCATCGAAGACTTTACAGGTATGGCTGACCTCTGTCACGACCATAAAGCCCTCTTCATCATCAACAGTATTGCAACCGACCTGGCCCTCCTCAAGACCCCAGGAGAATGGGGCGCTGACATTGCTGTAGGCGACGGACAGTCACTCGGTATTCCAATGACCTACGGAGGCCCCTCGGTAGGCTACATGTGCTGTACAGAGAAGATGATGCGCAAGATGCCGGGACGCATCGTTGGCAAGACCACCGACCACGACGGACGACGCGCCTTCGTACTCACATTGCAGGCTCGCGAGCAACACATACGCCGTCAGAAAGCCACCAGCAACATTTGCAGCAACGAGTCACTCATGGCTCTCTTTGTGACCATTTACATGAGCTTGATGGGCAAGGAAGGTCTGAAAGAAGCTGCCCAACTCTCCTATGACGCAGCCCACTATCTCTACGACAATCTGCTCAAGAGCGATAGCTTCTCCCCCACTTTCGACCAGCCTTTCTTCAATGAGTTCTGCATCGATTACAAGGGAGATGTAGACCAACTCCTGAACAGACTCGAAGCAAATGGCATTTTGGGAGGTATCAAAATCGGTGACCATACCATCATGATGGCCGTAACGGAGAAACGCACCAAAGAAGAAGTTGACCTTTTAATTAGTTTGTGTCATGAACAGTAGATTATACGGAAACCTCATATTTGAGCTGTCACGCCCCGGCACCCGAGGCTACAGCCTGCCCCGCAACCACTTCGGCCATCATGCACTCCCTGACAGCCAGCGCCGTCAGCACGATGCAGAATTGCCCGAGTGTGACGAACTGACCGTTGTAAGACACTACACAAATCTTAGCGGCAACAACTTTGGCGTCAACAATGGTTTCTATCCTCTCGGCAGTTGTACGATGAAGTACAATCCATGCATCAATGAGGAAATAGCCAACCTCCCACAGTTTGCCAACCTCCATCCCGCCCAGTCTACAGATAGCTGCCAGGGAGCCCTCGAGGTAGAATACAACCTACAGCAGTCGCTTGCCGAACTTACCGGATTGGCTGACTTCACTCTGAATCCCTTTGCCGGTGCTCACGGAGAGCTCACCGGACTGATGATTATCAGCAACTATCACCAGCAACGTGGTGATACCAAGCGCAAGAAGGTAATCGTGCCCGACTCAGCCCATGGTACTAACCCTGCATCAGCAGCTGTATGCGGACTGGAGATTGTGGAAGTCAAGAGTACAGCCGAAGGCGTGGTTGACGTGGAAGACCTCAAGCCACTATTGGGAGATGACATTGCTGCAATGATGATGACCAATCCCAACACACTTGGTCTTTTTGAAACAAAGATACCTGAGATTGCGAAACTGGTACACGACTGCGGTGCACTGATGTACTATGATGGAGCCAACCTCAATCCCATGCTCGGTGCATGCCGCCCTGGAGATATGGGATTTGACGTTATGCACATCAATCTCCACAAGACATTCTCTACGCCCCATGGAGGCGGTGGTCCGGGAAGCGGCCCCGTTGGTGTGCGCAGCGGACTGGAGCCATACCTTCCCTCGCCCCACGTGGTTAAGCATGGCGACAAGTTCACTGTTACAAACGATAGCCACAACCATGTAGGAGCATGGCTTGGAAACTTCGGAGTGATTCTGCGCGCCTATACCTATATACTTACTTTGGGTCACGAGAATGTCAAGATGGTTGGTCCTTTGGCCACCCTCAATGCCAACTACATCAAGGAAAGTCTCAAAGACGTCTACGAGCTACCCATTGAGGGACTCTGCAAGCACGAATTCGTATTCGACGGACTCAAGGACAAATCTACCGATGTTACCACGATGGATGTGGCCAAGCGTCTGCTTGATTATGGCTACCACGCTCCCACTATCTACTTCCCACTCCTCTTCCATCAGGCTATGATGATTGAGCCCACAGAGAATGAGAGCAAACAGACTATCGACAGCTTCATCCACGTGATGCGACAGATTGCACAGGAAGCCAAGGAAAACCCAGATGTGGTGAAGACAGCTCCCCACAATGCGCCAATCTCTCGTGTTGACGACGTTCTGGCTGCCAAGCATCCTATACTCACCTATAAACAATTGGTCAATGACAAAGACTGATCTGATTATCATTGGAAGCGGCCCCGGAGGTTACCGGGCCGCCCAATATGCAGCACAGCACGGACTGGAAGTCATCATCTTTGAAGACCGTCAGGCCGGAGGAACGTGCCTTAACGAGGGATGTATACCCACCAAATGCCTGGTTCACGACTCCCTCAAAGGCACCCCATTTGAGCAGGCCATGCTACGAAAGGAGGAAGTTAGCGCACAGCTGCGTCAGGGAGTGGAGATACTCATGTCGCAGCCCCATGTCACAATGGTCAAGGCCCATGCCCGTATCACCGCCCCCGGCACTGTAGAGGCAGGAACAGAGACCTATAGCGCCGACAACATCATCATCGCTACTGGCAGCAGCGCCAAGATGCCACCCATCAGCGACATCGACAGACCAGAAGTGATGACATCTACCCAACTGCTACAACTAAAGTCGCTCCCCAAGCGCCTTGCCGTAGTAGGAGCAGGCGTGATAGGCATGGAGTTTGCCGCCATCTTTCATCGTATGGGTGTAGAGGTGGAAGTCTATGAATTCCTCAAGGAATGTCTGCCTATGATAGACAAGGACCTCGCTAAGCGCCTCCGCAAGAAGATGGAAAAAGACGGTATCAAATTCAACATGGGTTATAGTGTAGAGAGCATTGCATCTCTTCAAGCCGACGCCGTGTTAGTGGCAACTGGTCGCAAACCCAATCTTGATGAAGACGAATTGCAGGCATTGGGCATAGAGTATGACCGCAGAGGTATCGTCACCGACAACAATATGCAGACATCGGTAACAGGTATCTATGCCATCGGCGACGTCAACGGTAAGGCTTTGCTCGCCCACGCTGCCACATTCCAGGGGTTCCGTGCAGTTAACCACATACTTCAACGGGCAGACTCTATCCGTCTTGACATCATGCCATCCGCGGTATTTACAGACCCGGAAGTCGCTACCGTCGGACTTACTGATGATGCCTGCAAGAAGGAGGGTATTACATGCAAAGTGCACAAAGGGTTCTATCGCTCCAACGGTAAGGCTCTGGCAGATGAAGCAACCGAAGGTCTGGCCAAAATTGTAACAGATGACGAGGGCCGCATAATAGGTTGCCACATTCTGGGTGCCCATGCAGCCGATATGGTACAGGAGATAGCCGCCCTCATGAACCAGGATGTCACGCTTGCACAACTTGCTGATATTGTGCACATCCACCCCACTTTGGGCGAAATCATCCAGGACATCGCTATCAACAGTTGATTTAATCTGACACGAAAAAAGTCAGACAATAGTTTTGTAAAATGAGCGATATGTTGTAATTTTGCATGCACAAAACAGGGGTTGCACCGATTCGATCGGGATAGTCATCACATTTAAAACAATTACCGAGAAAGCTCCTCTTGTCAATGGCGGGCCATATAAACTCCCTCATGGGAACTAAGTCGAAAGACCGGTGGATTACAAAGGCGGAGGGCACTCAAATCTTATTTACTCGGACTTATCATCACATCATCGTGCAACCCCTTCTTTATTTTTTTACCCAATAATACGATTACAGCATGTTTAGTGGAATAGTAGAAGAGATGGCCACAGCCACAGCCATCGTCAGAGAACAAGAGAATATACATATCACCCTGAGATGCTCGTTCACCGCTGAGCTCAAGATAGACCAAAGCATAGCCCACAACGGCGTCTGCCTTACAGTAGTGGCTATCGATGGTGATTGCTATACGGTCACCGCGATGAAAGAGACACTCGATCGTTCTAATTTAGGTATGCTTACCGTTGGCAGCCACGTTAACATAGAACGCTCGATGCTCATGAACGGACGCCTCGATGGGCATATCGTACAAGGACACGTGGACCAAACCGCACAATGCACTGCCGTGACCGATGCCGACGGCAGTACCTATTACGATTTTACCTACCATTACGACAGGGCTATGGCCCATCGTGGCTACTTTACTGTGGACAAAGGCTCAGTAACAGTCAATGGCGTATCACTTACTGTATGTCAGCCCACGGACAACAGTTTCCGCGTTGCCATCATCCCCTACACACGCGAGCATACCAATATTGGTGAAATCACAGTAGGCTCTACGGTCAATATAGAGTTTGATATTCTCGGAAAATACATCGCAAGATTGCAATCTCTCCAATAGATTGCAATCTTTTTATAATAGAATTTCTTCTGGCGTCTCTACCAAGCGTTGGGCACCATGCTCGATGAGGAAATCGCGAGAACGGAATCCCCACAGCACACTGATGCAAGGCATATTACAGTTGCGAGCGGTCTCAATATCCACATCACTGTCGCCAATATACACTGCACCATCCCTACTTGCCCCAAGTTGTCTTAGGGCCTCCTCTACCGTATCAGGAGCAGGTTTCTTACGAATATTCTCGCGTTCACCAATCGCCACCGCTACATATTCGCCAAAAAAATGACGGCATAGCTCTTGTGTGGCGGCATAAAACTTATTGCTCACCACAGCAATGTTCTTTCCACGTTTCTTGAGTTCTTTCAGCATAGGCATCACTCCCTCGTAGGGCGCCGTGGTGTCGAGATTGTGCTTGAGATAATGCTGACGAAAACAGGCATAGGCATCGTCAAAGAGCGGATTATCCGTCCCTTCGGGTATAGCCCGCTCCATAAGTTTCTTCACTCCGTTACCTACAAATCTTCTTACATCATCTTCGCTGTGTTCGGGCATGCCATAAGTACGAAGAGCATAATTGGTACTCGCTGCCAAGTCATGCAATGTATCGAGCAGCGTACCATCAAGGTCAAAAATATATGTCTGATATTCCATTGTATATCCTCCAAACATCGGCAAAGGTAACAATTATTCCCCACTCATCTATCCTGAGCAACTATAAAAAATGCTAATTATTGGCCTTATCCTTATCTTTATGGCAAACCACGGGAAACAGCTACTCTCACGGGCAAAAAATAAATCATTTTATTTTGTTCTCCAATGGCTTTTCGCTAACTTTGCATGAAACTAATTAGTATAAAGATGAAACCACTTACAAAAAGCAATAAGAAGTATATCGTCATGGCATTGACCTGCCTTGCGGTCATGTCGGGATTTGCATATTACTACTTCTTCTCGGCCTTCTCCGTTTCTTCCACAACAGAATATCTGTACATAGACCAGGACGATAACATCGACTCGGTATTCACCAAACTTACCCCGATAGCCTCGCGTCACGGTATGCAAGGATTGAGCACGCTTGTAAGACACAGCGATTACCCAGAAATCATTAAGACCGGACGCTACGAGATAACCACATCAATAGGGGCATTCCAGCTTTTTAGAAGACTCAAAGCAGGCATGCAATCTCCCGTGCACCTCACAGTCCCCTCGGTACGTACGGTGGAAGATTTGGCAGAAGAGCTCACAACCAAGCTCATGCTTGACAGTGCCACACTCCATGCGGCCCTTGTCAACCCAGATACCTGTAAGACTTACGGCTACACACCTGAGACTATCACATGTATGTTTGTACCAAATACATATGAGGTCTACTGGAACATATCTCTCTCCAAACTCCTCAAGCGCATGAAGAAGGAGAGTGATTCATTCTGGAATGAAGACCGTATGGCTAAGGCGCAGCGTCTGAAACTAACACCCATAGAGGTTATCACCCTTGCAAGTATAGTAGACGAAGAGACTGCCAACAATGCCGAGAAGCCCATGGTGGCTGGTATGTATTACAATCGCCTGATGATGCGCGATGGAGAATACCCAAATGGCATGCCGCTGCAGGCCGACCCTACTATCAAATTCGCGCTCAAGCAGTTTGCGTTGAAACGCATTTACCACAATATGCTACAAACGCAAAGTCCATACAACACATACGTCAACACAGGTCTGCCTCCAGGCCCCATCCGCATTCCTACCGTGGCAGGCATAGACGCAGTACTCAATATGGTACACCATAATTATATATATATGTGCGCGAAGGAAGACTTCAGTGGTACTCATAATTTTGCCAGCAACTATAAGGACCATCAGGCCAATGCTGCCAAGTATAGCAAAGCCCTCAATGCAAGAGGCATAAAGTAGAATTCACCTATTTATTAACAATCAATGTGGCCATCCCCTATCCGCATGTTGCATCAGTCTTTATGATTACTTCGTCCGATGGGAATGGCTACTAATACTCTAACTTCATTTAATACCCAATGAAACAGAAATCACTGTTGTTCTTAATCTTGATGGCTCTCGCCATCCAGTATGGTTGGGCTCAGAAGAAGCCCCTTACCCACGATGTGTATGATGCTTGGCAGAGCGTAAAATCTGCTTTTCTTTCCTCAAAAGGCAATGTAAGCCTATGGGAAGTTAATCCACAACAAGGCGACGGCACACTCTACATCCGCGACAACCGCAACGGTCGCCTCATCACACTCCCCAGAGGCTACAGAGCAAGAATCACCTCAAACGAGAAATATGTAGTGGCGCAGATTAAGCCATTGTTCTCGCAGACACGTGATGCTAAAATCAAGAAGAAGAAAGCAGCCGATATGCCCAAGGATTCTGTGGCTATCATAGACATCAATGATGGAAACATTAAGAAAATCGCCAACGTCAGCGGATATAGCATGGGACGAGTAGAGCAGCCTGTAGTTGCCATTGCTCTGACCTATAAGACTCCAGAGCCATCTATGATAGCCGAAAAGGAGAAAGCTAAAAAGAAGAAAAAGAACAAAAAGACAAAGGATGAGGCTCCCAAGGCCAAGGTGGACAAGGATGCTGCCAATGACATGTTGCTCTACACCTTTGCCACAGGCGACACCGTGCGTATGCGCTGTGTAGCTGGTTACGAAATCAATGCCCAAGGTTCACAGATGGCATACGTTGCCCGCGACAAGAAGAACCATAATATCATGAAACTCGCCAATCTGTCGAACCTGGATATTCGGAGCGTCTCGGCAGAAGCCACATTCATGTCATCGCCAAAATTCAACTGGACAGGCGACAGACTTATGTTTATGGCAGCCACAGATACCATACCCTCTGGTAGCCGCCACTGTTCACTCTATGAATACCGTCTTCAGGGAGGACTCCGTACGGTTGTAAGCAGTGATGATTCATCAAAACTCATTGATGGTTGGGGAATTACCGACAAGTCAAATCCATACTACACCCGTAACGGCAATCGCATTATGGTTGGCATTATGCCCTATGTAGCTCCAGACGACAAAACCAAGTATGACTTCGAGACCGCCGAGCCCAGCATTTGGCGCTATGATGCCGACCTGATTCCACCGATGTTCAAATTAGGAGAACTGAAGAACGGCACCTCGCAGGTAACATGCACCATTGACAACGAAGGCAACTTCATCCGTCTTGGGCAGTCTTACTACGACCGACTGCTATTCCCCGACCTCAGTGTTACAAATACGGCCCTTTCCGTGGACAATACAGGACGCATACTCGAGCAGCAATGGGATATTCAGACCAAGAAGCGCATCTCTGTCATAGATACCTATACAGGTAAGCGCACCCAGATTGCCGACTGCAAAACTGCGGGCGAAACCATTTCACCTGATGGCAAACACGCCGCATGGTTTGACTTGGAAAAGCATCACTGGATGCTTGCCAACACCTCTACCCATAAGATTGCCAACATTACAGAATCACTCAAGGTGCCATTCTACAACGAAGACACAGACACCCCCAGCGAAGCGGCTCCCTACGCCGGCGTTGTATGGACTTCCGACAATCGTGGTATGATTCTCACCGACCGTTTCGACCTATGGTATATCCCTCTCGACGGCAACAAACCACTTAACCTCACTCAGGGCAACGGACGCAAGGATAGCATACAATACCGTTTCCGCAACCTTCAGCCTTCTACAGACAAAGTTGGCTTCGACGCCTGCCAGCCTATATATCTTTCGGTATACAACTACCGCACCAAGGAGAACGGCTTCGCAAAGACAGATTTGAATGCCAACCTGCAGCAACTCGAATATGGAAAGTATACTTATACCAGCCTGTGCAAGGCCGATTCTGCCAACACGTTCATGGTATGCAAGGGTAACTTTGAAGTTCCTATGAATCTTTGGCTCGTCAACGACAAGTGGACTCAGTTGAGCAACATCAATCCCCAGCAGGCAGACTATGCTTGGGGTAAGCCCGAGCTCTTCCAGTGGAAGGCATTTGACGGCACCCCACTCGACGGTGTGCTCTATAAGCCAGACAACTTTGATCCCAACAAGAAATATCCGGTCATTGTCTATTTCTATGAGCGCAATAGCGAGTCACTCTACCGTTACTTCAGTCCTGCGCCCAGCCGCAGCATCGTTAACATCCCTTACTTTGTAAGCAACGGATACATTGTTTTCGTTCCCGATGTGGTTTATAAGGTAGGTCATCCTGGCAAATCTGCTTACAATTGTATTGTGGCCGGCGCCAAAGCTCTTGCAGCCAATAAGTGGGTGGACAGTTCCCACATGGCCATCCAGGGTCAAAGTTGGGGTGGCTATCAGGTAGCTTATCTCATAGCCCACACTGATATGTTTGCTGCAGGTGGAGCCGGTGCTCCCGTTTGCAATATGACAAGTGCTTATGGAGGCATCAGATGGGGCACAGGAATAAGCCGCCAATTCCAGTATGAGCAGACACAGAGCCGTATTGGCAAAGACCTCTGGAGCGGCTTCGACCTCTACATAGAGAACTCTCCCATCTTCGATTACCCCAAGGTAAAGACCCCTGTGCTCATCATGCACAACAATGCTGATGGTGCCGTCCCCTATTATCAGGGTATTGAGATGTTTATGGCACTCCGCCGTTTGGGCAAACCCGCCTGGTTGCTTGAATATAACCGAGAGGCCCATAATCTCTCCAATCGTAAGAATGCCAAAGACCTGAGCAAACGTCTGTCTGATTTCTTCAACCACTATCTCAAGGGAGCTCCTCTCCCTGACTGGATGAAGCCCGACACGCCTTATATCATCAACGGCCAGGCCAAGAGGCTCTATTAACAGCGACAAAGATTTTGCTAAATTGCTCGTTTTTATTGTCTTTTCAAGAACATTTCTTTGATATGTCAGAAATAATACGTTATTTTGCATAGCAAAAGGCAGACGAGCAATGGATACAATACTGACTATTACAGGTTCAGACAATACAGGAGGCTCTGGTGTTCAGGCGGACATCAGAGCCATTACTGAACTTGGAGGCCGCATGGTTTCTGTAGTCACTTGTATTACCATCCAGAATACGCTTGGTATTCAGGAGTTTTATGACATACCCGCCCAAGTAGTTGCAGACCAGATTGAAGCCATTGGGAATGATATGCAGCCCCCCATCGTCAAGGTTGGAATGGTGCGCAATCTCCAGACCTTATCGGTCATCATCAATTACCTCCGCCGATACAAGCCTTCATACGTTATCTATGACCCCGTCGTCTTTTCCAGTAACGGCGACCTGCTGATGGAAAGCCATCTCATAGGTATGATACGCCAGCATCTCCTGCCCCTTTGTTCGCTGATACTTCTCAGAAGGAAGGAGTCTACGCTGGTATTAGGCAATACATCCCCAGACAATGTCTCACTGCTCGACGACACCCCTGTTCACGGATATTCCAACTTGCTTTCCACCGCCATTACTTATTATCTCTCGCAAGGCAACTCGATAAACGAGGCCATGCAGAAAGCATCCGAGTATCTGCGCATCCACGTTTCTCCCGAAGACAGTTCGCATAACCGCAGCACCGAACTCTACCGCGATTTCACCAAGGCCATAACCGCCTACCTCAAGCAGCGGAGCGATGTAGCCTATTATGCCGACTTCCTGAATGTCACCCCGCGCTATCTGGCCCAGGTTACAAACCGCATCAGCGGCATGACACCCAAAGCCATCATAGAGCAGCATTTGGAAGACGCAATCTGCAACGAACTTCTTAACACAGGGAAGACTATTCAGGAAATAGCCTATGAATACCAGTTCTCTTCACAGGCTCACTTTACCAAGTTCTTCAAACGTATCACTGGATATACTCCAAGTAATTATCGTAAAAATCATATACAATGACAACAGAAAGACAAATTTTGAACCGCAACTTGGCTCAGATGCTCAAAGGCGGTGTAATCATGGACGTAACAACCCCCGAGCAGGCACGTATCGCCGAAGCAGCTGGTGCCTGTGCCGTAATGGCATTGGAGCGAATCCCTGCGGACATCCGCGCAGCCGGAGGTGTATCACGTATGAGTGACCCCAAGATGATAAAGGGAATCCAGGAGGCTGTCAGCATTCCTGTAATGGCTAAATGCCGTATCGGCCATATTGCCGAGGCACAGATTCTGCAGGCTATCGAGATTGACTATATCGACGAGAGCGAGGTACTTTCTCCTGCCGACAATATCTATCACATCGACAAGACCCAGTTTGACGTGCCCTTCGTATGTGGTGCCAAGAATCTGGGAGAAGCCCTCCGTCGTATTGCCGAAGGCGCTACCATGATACGTACCAAGGGCGAGCCCGGTACAGGCGATGTCGTTCAGGCCGTTAGTCACATGCGCATGATGCAGAGCGAAATCCGTCGCATTACCAGCATGAGCAAGGATGAACTCTATGAAGCTGCCAAGCAACTCCAGGTACCTTACGACCTCATAGTCTATGTTCACGAGAATGGCAAGCTCCCTGTAGTAAACTTCGCCGCTGGTGGTGTTGCCACACCTGCCGATGCCGCCCTCATGATGCAGTTGGGTGCTGAAGGCGTATTTGTTGGAAGCGGAATCTTCAAGAGTGGCAACCCTGCAAAGCGCGCAGCCGCCATCGTACAGGCTGTTACCAATTACAATGACCCCGTCAAACTGGCAGAACTGAGCGAAGACTTAGGCGAAGCTATGGTTGGTATCAACGAGCAGGAGATTGAACTGCTTATGGCAGAACGTGGCAAATGAGAGTAGGTGTATTAGCTCTCCAAGGAGCCTTCATCGAGCACGAACAGATGCTTCAGCACATAGGTGTTGAAGCATTTGAAATCAGACAGTTAAAAGATTTCCAACAACCCATCAACCGTCTGATTATCCCGGGCGGAGAAAGCACCACATTGCGCAAGTTGCTCAAGGATACAGGGCTCTTTACACCTATCCGCGAGCGCATCCTTGACGGAATGCCAGTCTTTGGAACATGCGCAGGAATGATACTTCTCGCCCAACACATCGAGAACGAGACCGACACCGGACTTGCCACCATGGATATTACCGTGCGTCGCAACGCCTACGGACGTCAGTTGGGCAGCTTTTATACCGAGTCTGAGTTCAAGGGCATCGACCATCCGATACCTATGACATTCATCCGTGCTCCATACATCCAGTCTGTGGGCGAGGGAGTAGAAGTATTAGCAACAGTCGATGGCAATATCGTGGCCGCACGCCAAGGTAGCCAGCTTGTTACCTCATTCCATCCCGAGCTCAATGACTCGGAAGAGATACACAGACTGTTCCTCAGCCTCTAAGATAATCATAATATTCTAACACAATCATCTTGGGCATTACAAATGGTAATCTTTAGCATACCCAAGGTGATTGTTTTTTTCCCAATCACCATTACTTAAGCATTACCAATTATTCTTCTTATGGACTATATAGAACTGAAAGGCGTAAGGGTCAACAACCTGAAAAATATCAATATATCAATCCCCCGCAACAAGTTTGTTGTCATAGCGGGAGTCAGTGGTTCGGGCAAGAGTTCATTGGCTTTCGATACGCTCTATGCCGAAGGACAGCGCCGTTATGTAGAGTCTCTCTCCAGTTATGCCCGTCAGTTCTTGGGAAGAATGAGCAAGCCCGAGTATGACTTCGTCAAGGGACTTCCTCCTGCAATTGCCATTGAGCAGCGTGTAATTTCGCGCAACCCGCGTTCTACCGTAGGTACATCTACAGAGATTTACGAATATCTTCGATTGCTCTTCGCACGTATAGGCAAGACCTTCTCTCCGATTAGCGGCCAGGAGGTAAAGCGTCATTCTACAGAAGACATCATAGCGTGCACCCACCAGTTTGCCGAGGGTACCCGCTTTCTGATATTGGCCCCTGTCCATGTGGCCGAAAACCGCACTCTGGCTCAGCAGTTGGAAATGTACCGACAGGGAGGCTACCAGCGCCTGTATGTCAATAAGGAGGTGCAGCGTCTGGACGACCTTCTCGCAAGCACCGAGCCCCTACCCGATGCCAAAGATGTATATATAGTGGTCGACCGCCTTACCGTTTCGGCAGAGAATGACCAGGTGTCACGCCTGGTCGATTCGGCAGAGACCGCCATGTACGAAGGCAACGGCACCTGCGTATTGGTATTCATACCGTCCAACTTGTCCTACGAGTTCTCCACAAGATTCGAGGCCGACGGCATAACCTTTGAAGAGCCCAATGACAATATGTTCTCCTTCAACTCTCCTGTAGGGGCCTGCCCTACCTGCGAGGGCTTTGGAAGCATCATCGGCATCGACGAGAAACTGGTTATCCCCAATTCTACGCTGAGTGTCTATGAGGGATGCGTCAAATGCTGGCATGGAGAGAAGATGAAGGCTTGGAAGGAAGAGTTCTGCCGTCGCGCACAGAAAGACAACTTCCCCATCTTCACCCCCTACAATGCCCTGACCCAAGCCGAGAAGGATATGCTGTGGCATGGGTTGCCATCCGAGCAACACATGAACATTCATGACAAGGTTTGCATCGACTCTTTCTTCCAGATGGTCAAAGACAACCAGTATAAGATACAATATCGTGTGATGCTGAGTTGCTATCGTGGACGCACCACGTGTCCAGATTGTCGTGGCGGACGTCTTAAGAAGGAGGCCAACTGGGTAAAGATTAATGGGCGAAGCATAACCGACCTCGTACAGATGCCTATTGGCAACCTGCTGGAATGGTTCAGGAATCTGCAACTGTCCGAGTACGAGCAGAAAGTAAGCAAACGCCTGTTGACAGAGATTACCAATCGCCTGGATTACCTGTGTCAGGTTGGGCTGCAATACCTCACGCTGAACCGCCAGTCCAACAGTCTGTCTGGAGGCGAATCTCAACGCATCAGCCTTACCACCGCCATCGGCAGTTCGCTTGTGGGTTCTCTTTATATCCTTGACGAACCGTCCATCGGACTTCACAGTCGCGACACCCAGCGGTTAATAAAAGTTCTGAGAGAACTGCAGCAGTTGGGCAATACCGTGATAGTGGTAGAGCACGACGAAGAAATCATGCGTGCCGCCGACTACCTGATAGATGTCGGGCCCGATGCAGGCCAGCATGGAGGAAGCATCGTCTTCGAAGGCGATATGGCCCAGCTGTCTAAGGCTACCGTCAAGGACTATCCGCAGTCTTATACCGTGAAATATCTTACCGGTGAAGAGACAATAGCCATACCCGCATCGCGCCGTCCATGGAATCGCTCCCTGACGGTCAAGGGCGCCCGCATGAACAACCTCAGAGGCATAGACGTACAGATACCGCTCAATGTCATGACCGTCGTCACCGGTGTGTCGGGTTCGGGCAAGAGTTCTCTCATCAAGGGTATACTCTATCCCGCACTGAAGCGCAGACTCGATGAGGTTGCCGATTTGCCAGGAGAGTATCTGTCCCTCGAGGGCGACGTGGATTCCATCAAGCACGTCGAGTTTGTCGACCAGAATCCTATTGGCAAATCCACCAGGTCCAATCCTGCCACCTACGTCAAGGCATACGATGCCATCCGGCAGTTGTTTGCCGACCAGCCCCTTTCGCGCCAGATGGGGTATACTGCCCAATACTTCTCGTTCAACGCCGAGGGCGGACGATGCGAGGAATGTAAGGGCGCAGGCGTCATCACGGTAGAGATGCAGTTCATGGCCGACCTGGTGCTCGAGTGTGAAGCCTGCCACGGCCGGCGGTTCCAAAAAGACATCCTCGATGTTACCTTCCACGACAAGAACATCTACGATGTGCTCTGCATGACCATATCCGAAGCCATCGACTTCTTTACCCAGTACAACCAACCAGTCATTGTCAACCGCCTGAAGCCTCTTCAGGATGTCGGACTTGGCTATATCAAGTTGGGGCAGAGCTCTTCTACGCTGTCGGGAGGCGAAAACCAGCGTGTCAAATTGGCTTACTTTATTGGGCAAGAGAAAGCCGACCCCACCCTATTTATCTTTGACGAGCCTACGACGGGCTTGCATTTCCACGACATCCAGAAACTGCTCCACTCGTTTGACTCGCTTATCAAGCGAGGTCATTCCATACTGATTATCGAGCACAATATGGAGGTCATCAAGTGTGCCGACTGGGTCATCGACCTCGGACCCGATGGCGGAGACAAAGGTGGCGGCCTGGTATTTGAGGGAACGCCAGAAAATCTGGCGACATGCAAGGAAAGCATTACCGGCAAGTATCTGGCAGACAAACTCAAAGAAGCATAAAGATATGAAAGGACTGTCCATACTGATACCTGAATACAATTGCGACTGCACCCAGCTTGTGCGCGATTTGCACCGCCAATGCGCCTCGGCCCAGTTGCCTTCTTGGGAGATTGTCGTTGCAGACGATGGTTCTATCGATGAGACAGCCGTCAATCAGAATCGCATCATCGGCACCTGGGACAATTGCACCTTCATCCGCAACGAGCAGAATATGGGTCGTGCGGCTATCCGCAACTTCCTTGCCGAGAAAGCGCAATACGACCGCCTGCTCTTCATCGACTCAGATATGTGCATCGTGTCCGAAGACTTTGTGAAAACCTACCTTGCATCTTCAGCCCCTGTAATATATGGCGGCTATAGTATCGTGGGAAATCATGCGGGCAATCTGCGCTATGAGTATGAACGCCAAGCCGAGCACAGTCATCGGGCCTCGGTGAGACAACGGAACTGCTATAAAGACTTTCACACCTCCAACTTCTGCATAGACCGAAGCATCTTTATCGCCCACCCATTAGACGTTTCCTACGAAGGCTACGGATATGAAGACGTGGCGTATGGCGACCAGTTCTGCCGAGCAGGCATTCCCATTCAGCATATTGACAATCCCGTGGGTTATTATGATTTTGAGACCAACGAATCATATATGCTAAAAGTAGAAGAGAGCCTGTTGACCCTGTACCGGCACCGCTCCCAACTGAAAGACTATTCCCGCATCATCGCCGTAACGGCAGTTGTCGAACGCATACACCTGCATCATCTGGCTGGAGCATTGTTCCGATTGGTACAAAACAAAATGCGGAGACAGATTGTGACCTGCCCCCGCTTGATGTTGTTCACGTTATATAAGATTGGGTACTATATTAATCTTGCTCGTTGTCAGAAGTAAGTTTGAATACACCTGTCGGTATCTTGCGTTTCAGTACATCCAGTTTCAAACTGCCTCCTATCGGTTTTCCGGCTTCTGCCAATGTCTGTTCTATGGTTATGCGTGCAAGTTCCGGATGATTGTTTTCTTCAGACAAATGGCACAACCATATATGCTTCAGCTTCTCTGAAGCCTCTTCGGCTATTACTTTGGCACAATTCTTATTGCTGAGGTGTCCGTTGGGACCACTCACCCGCTGTTTGAGATAGGCCGAATAGGGGCCGCTCATCAGCATGGCTTCATCGTGATTGGCCTCAATTATCAGGTAATCAGCGACGCTGATAGCCTTTCTGATTTCATCGGTAATTTCACCCACATCGGTTGCCAGAACTATAGTCATACCCTCATGCTCTATCTGGTAGCCCACGCAGTCCATACTATCATGAGGCACATGGAATGAGGTAATGTTGAAATTGCCCAACTTCTGCATGACGCCATTTTCTATCACATGCTTGTTGCCAACCGGAACCTTGGCCCTTACACAGTAATTTCGCTCAATGCCATGATGGACCGTGGCCGTGGCGTAGACCGGAATATGGAAGTCCTTGCTGATACAGCCCACAGACTTGATATGGTCGGCATGGTCATGGGTGACGATGATATTCTGTATCTGCGACAGAGAAAGACCATAATTAGAGAAGTGTTTCTTCAGCGTTCGTATGCCGACACCGACATCAACCATCAGATTGTCAGTGTCATTATAAAAAAAATAGCAGTTACCACTGCTACCGCTTCCGAAAGATATAAAATTGAGCATTGTCGTTTTGTCTTTTTTGAAATGCAAAACTACTCAAAAATGGCGAGATTACAAAACTTACCTACACTTTTTTCAAGCCGGTTCTTAATTCCGCCAAGCCCCTGTCTGATTCATTCTACCCCATGACCACCTACAAAATGATTGCGAACTACGAGTTGCAGAAATCAAACCGTGAAAAATCTATTGCCAACCACGAAACCGTCATTTCAAACCTTGAAATTACCTTCAACATGGTTGGAAAAGAAATCAACATAATCACTGACGAGATTCAAGCACATAAAAAAGGTGTCTGATTGGTCAACATGACGACAATCAGACACCTAAATCTATTTATTGGCTATAGTAGCATTGCGTTAGAGACCCAGCTGCTTCTTGATTTCCTCTATCTTGGCCATACCTTCCTCCTTGCAACGGGTATAGCATCCTGCGCACTTCATAGTGCCCTTGACCTCGAAGTAGAACTTAATCTTAGGCTCGGTTCCAGACGGTCTTACGCTAAGTTTGGTGCCATCCTCGCAGAACCACTGCAGCACATTGCTGGTAGCAGGCATATCAAGTTTGGTGACATTGCCCTCGCTATCGGTCTGGGTCAGGCTCTGGTAGTCCTTAGAACATACTATCTTGCTTCCTGCGAGATCCTTGGGAGGATTGTTGCGGAAGTTGGTCATCATCTGCTTGATTTCGTCAGCACCTGTCTTGCCAGGCTTAACCACATTGATGGTAAATTCCTCTGAGAAACCATACTCAAGATAGATTTCCATCAACAGTTCGTAGAGAGTCTTTCCCTTGTCCTTGGCATAAGCACAAATCTCTGCCAAGAGAGAACATGCAGAAACGGCGTCCTTGTCACGAACAAAGTCTTCGGCCATAAAGCCGTAGCTCTCTTCGCCACCACCGATAAACTGCTGCTTGCCTTCAGAGATGGCAATCTCACGTGCAATCCACTTGAAGCCTGTGTAGCAATCGCGCATTTCGATATGGTTCTTCTCAGCAATCTTGCGGATAACCTCGGTGGTAACAATAGTCTTGACGATAAAGTCGGTGTCCTTCATCTTGCCCATTGCCTTGCGGTTGGTAATGATGTAATAGAGGAAGAGCAGACAGGTCTGGTTGCCATTGATAAGTATCCACTCGCCCTTGTCGTTCTTGCAGGCCATACCTACGCGGTCGGCATCGGGGTCGCTGGCCATAACGATGTCGGCGTCAATCTCCTTGGCGTCTCTCAGAGCCAGAGTCAGCGCCTCGCCATTCTCGGGGTTAGGAGAAACCACTGTTGGGAAATCGCCACTACGCTGCATCTGCTCCTTGACACAATGTACATTCTCAAAGCCCCATAACTTGAGTGACTGGGGAATCAGCATCATACCAGTGCCATGCAGAGGAGTGTAAACTATCTTCAGGTCTTTCTGACGCTTAATCACTTCAGGGTCGATGCATACAGTACGTATCTTCTCGAGGTATGCCTTGTCAATCTCTTCGCCGATAATCTGGATAAGGTCCTTGTTGGCAGCAAACTTCACGTCGGCTACAGTAACCTTGTTGACTTCGTCGATGATTCCAGTATCGTGGGGTGACAGCACCTGGGCTCCATCCTCCCAGTAAGCCTTATAGCCATTGTACTCCTTGGGGTTGTGGCTGGCAGTAATGTTAACACCTGCCTGGCATCCGAGATGGCGGATTGCGAAAGAGCACTCTGGAGTAGGACGCATATCGTCAAAGAGATATACCTTGATACCATTAGCAGAGAAGATAGCTGCTACATTCTCGGCAAAGAGGCGGCTGTTGTTGCGGCAGTCATGACATACTACAACAGAGATTTGCTCCTTGTCCTTGAAGTTCAGTTTAAGATAGTTGGCAAATCCTTGTGTTGCCATGCCAACTGTATAGATATTCATACGATTGCTACCTGCACCCATGATACCACGAAGACCACCGGTACCAAATTCAAGGTCCTTGTAGAAACATTCGATGAGATTGGTCTTGTCTTCCGAAGCGATGAGCGCTTCTACCTCCTTACGAGTAGCCTCGTCAAAAGCAGGAGTTAACCATTGCTGTGCCTTTTCTGTACACTGAGCAATCAATTGTGCATTATTTTCCATATTACGTTAAATAAATTGTTATAGTCTGATGCAAAGATAACAAATTATATCCGTGATAATCGCCAATTAGACGATTTTTTTTTGTATTTTTGCAAGCAATAATCAATAAACGTGTATTTATTATGTTTTTCACCGGCTTGATAATCGCTTTCGGCACTTTTCTTATTATCGGAGTATTCCATCCGATAGTAATCAAGACTGAATATTATTTTGGTACCGGCCCATGGTGGGTATTCCTGGTGTTGGGGATTGGCGCCATAATAGCCTCGCTTTGCATAGCCCAGGTTATCCTATCCAGTCTTCTGGGAGTGATTGGGGCGAGTTGCCTATGGTCAATAGGCGAACTGTTTGAACAGAAAAAACGTGTAGACAAAGGTTGGTTTCCTAAAAACAAGAATCGCCAATGAAGTCATTATTAATTCTGGTTGGCAAAACCACGAACAAGCATTTTGCGGCAGGCATCAAGGACTATACCGAGCGCATCGGCCACTACATGCCCTTTGAGATAATCACCATACCAGAAATCAAGAACACCAAGAGCCTCTCTGAAGAGCAGCAGAAAGAGCGTGAAGGCGAGCTGATACTAAAACAGCTGCAAGCCTCAGATACGCTGGTGCTCCTGGACGAACATGGAGCAGAGTTGCGAAGCATAGAACTGGCCCAATGGCTCGAAAAGCGACAGCAGACATCGCGCCGCTTGGTGTTTGTGATAGGTGGCCCCTACGGTTTCTCTCCCGATGTCTATCAACGAGCCAACGACAAGCTGAGCCTCTCGCGACTTACCTTCTCGCACCAGATGGTGCGTCTGGTATTTACCGAACAGCTCTATCGTGCTTGCACTATAATAAAAGGTGAGCCATACCACCATGAATAATAGACAACAAGAATAATAACTAATATCAGTAATATAATCATGAAGAAGAAAGTACTGCTTTTATCAGCTATCACAATGATGGCCATGTGTGCATTAGCCCAAGCGCAGCAACGCACAAGGTCGAGTTATGTTAACCCGATGATTGGTACAGCCGGTATGGGCCATACCTTTCCAGGTGCCTGTTCACCATTCGGTATCGTGCAGCTTAGTCCCGAGACCGACACCATTCCACAGAATGTGGATGGCAAGTATCAAACGGAGGTTTATTCCTATTGCGCCGGATACCAATATGACGACCCGACAAGCGTAGGTTTCAGCCACACCCATCTGAGCGGCACTGGCCACAGTGACCTGGGCGACATTCTCATCATGCCACAGACTGGCAAATTGCAGCTCAACCCCGGTACTGCAAAGGACCCCGACTCGGGCTACCGTTCACGCTATTCACATGAGACAGAAAAGGCATCGGTAGGCTATTACGAGGTGACTCTTGCCGACAACAATGTACGTGCGCAGTTTACCACCACTCCCCGCGTGGGCGTACATAAATATACATTCCCCGATGTAAGCGAGGCCCGCCTGATAATTGACCTCATGCACGGCATCTACAATTACGACGGCAAGGTGCTGTGGAGCACGCTGCGCGTGGAGAATGACACGCTGCTCACTGGTTATCGCATCACCAATGGATGGTCAAGAGCCAACTATACCTATTTTGCCATCAGTCTGAGCAAGCCTATCAAGACCTATGGCTATCGCGACATGAAGCAACTGAAGTACCGTGGCTTCTGGCGCAAGTTTGACATATACAACAATTTCCCCGAGATTGCCGGCCAGGGCGTTGTCACCTATTTCAACTTTGACAATACCGACCGCAAACCTATCACCGTAAAGGTTGCGCTTTCTGCTGTCAGCACCGAGGGCGCACTCAAGAACCTCAAAGCCGAAGCTGAAGGTTTGACATTCGAACAGGCCCGTGCCAAGAATGAGGCTCTGTGGGAAAAGGAGCTTGCATGTATTGATGTCGAAGGAAGCGAAGACCAGAAGGCTATGATATATACATCTTTATATCATACGCTGATTAACCCTTCCATCTACATGGACGTGGATAGAAAATACCGTGGTGTAGATGGCAACATCCATGAAGCCAAGGACTTTGACAATTACACTATCTTCTCGGTTTGGGATACTTATCGTGCAGAACATCCATTCCTCCAGTTGGTAAAGCCAAAGCACAACCTGAACATGGTAAAGTCTATGATAGCCCACCAGCAGCAGAATCGCCTGCACATGCTGCCGGTTTGGAGCCTCATGGGCAATGAAGGCTGGTGCATGACGGGATACCATGCTGTTACGGTTGTAGCCGACGCTCTCGTCAAGGGCGCCGCTCTCAATGCCGACGAAGCTCTCCGCGCTATGGACGAGACCGCAAACTGCTCTTACTTCCCAAGCGTTGACAAATACAAGGAATTGGGATATGCTCCATACGACAAAGACAAGACAGCAGCATCCAACACACTCGAGTACTCATACGATGACTGGACCATCTATGCCGCCGCTCTCAAAATGGGACGCAAAGACATTGCGGACAAATATGCCAAGCGTGCCTTGTTCTATCGCAATACTTTTGACAAGAAGATAGGCTTTGCCTCTCCACGTTATGCCAACGGCGAGTTCAAGAAAGACCTGGATCCATACCAGACTTATGACGAGGGATTCATTGAGGGCAACTCGTGGAACTTCTCCTTCCAAGCTCCTCAGGATGTCAATGGTCTCATGAAATTGTATGGAGGCGACAAGGCTTTCCAAAAACGTATTGACGAATTGTTCCAGATGCACTTGCCAGAGAAGTACTATGTGGACAACGAAGACATTACCGAAGAGGGACTGGTTGGCGGCTATGTACATGGCAATGAGCCCAGCCACCACATTCCCTATCTCTACGCCTGGACTTCAGCTCCATGGAAATCTCAAGAGCGTCTGCGTACCATTATGGATCAGATGTATAAGAACAATATCCGTGGTTTGAGCGGTAATGATGACTGCGGCCAGATGTCGGCATGGTATCTGTTCTCTGCCATGGGTTTCTATCCCGTCTGCCCTGGTAGCGACCAGTATGTCATTGGCGCTCCTTTCCTGCCTTATATGCAGATTAATCTTCCCAATGGAAAGACCGTCACTATCAAGGCTCCTGGAGTAAGCGATCGCAATCGCTATATCCGCAACGTCCGCATAAATGGCCGTCCTTACACCAAACTCTATTTTACACATGACCAGCTGGTCAATGGAGCTACTATCGAGTTTGACATGACCTCCAAGCCCAACAAGAGCAGAGGATTGAAGGCTACGGACAAGCCATATTCTATGACCAAATAATAATAACAAGAGGGGGCACGGTCATCGTGTCCCCTCATTTTTAATATACAAAAGATGAATTTATTACTATCAACCATTATCAGTATCCTTACCTTTGGCGCCGTGGCAGACAATGCTAAAACCAACAACGCGCAGGCAATCAATAAGGCAATAGAAGCTGCGGCCGAAAAGGGAGGCGGAAAGGTCGTGGTTCCTGCAGGTACATTTGTGACTGGCACCATTTACCTCAAAAGCAATGTCATGCTTGTTCTGGAACAGGGGGCAGTATTGAAAGGCTCCCCACGCCTTGAAGACTATCAATCGCTAAAGACAACACTTGATTTGTCTAAATATGAAAGCGGTGAAGGAACGGTAAACTATAACAGCGCTACAGACCCGGAATGGTCGCGCTCGCTTATATTTGCCATAGGTGTACATAATGCAGGAATATGTGGCGAAGGAACCATAGACGGCGACAATGTACGCAATCCAAAAGGTGAAGAACACATGCGTGGTCCTCACACTGTCCTATTGGCGGGCTGTAAGGACATGAGTTTCTGCGATTTCACAGTTAATCATTCGGCCAATTATGCATTCTTGGCCTATCAGATAGAAAGCACCCGCTACGAACGAATCAAAATCAATGGCGGATGGGATGGAATCCATGTGCGCGGAGCCAAGCGTCTCCATATTAGCAACTGTAACATTCATTCCGGCGACGATGCTTTGGCTGGTGGCTATTGGGAAAAAGCACAGATAACCAATTGCACGCTCAACTCATCTTGCAATGGTATACGCATGATAATGCCATCGACCAATGTACATGTATCTCATTGCCGATTTGAAGGTCCAGGTGTCTATCCACACATTACATCGGGCCGCACAGCGACAGAGTCTGCAATCAACATTCAACCCGGAGGATGGGGTAAAGCTCCCGGACGATTGGATGGTATATATATAAAGCATTGTATTATAAATAATGTACTGACTCCTATCTCTGTCACTTTAAGTGAAGACAACACAGCTGGTACAATCGTCATTGATGACGTCAAGGCCACCAATGTCAACCATATGGCATTATCAGTAAAAAGTTGGGGAAGCGCTCCCACTGATTTAGTCTGCATGCGCAATGTGCATATGGAGTTCGTGGGAAAAGATGACCCTACCCTTCCCTCTTGGTTTGACGGGAAAGATTTCAGCGAATGGCCAGTATTCCCATGTTGGGGCATGTATTTTAGAAATATTGGACAAGTAAAACTAAAGAACGTTACCCTCCAGCTGAAAGGAAAGGATTATCGCACACCCATCATCTATGACAACGTACATAAAAAGCCATCAACATCAGCTTGCAACATCATCACAAAAACCGCCAAGTAAATGATTGGCAATGTATATGGTATTAAAATAAAAAAAGCGGTCAGCTTCACAGCGACCACTTTCACTCTTCAATAGGTATTAGCTATTCTAAGGTAAAAAGATTGTTTTCAGGATAACATTTGCAAAGATACGCCTTTTTTTTTAACTGCCAAATAATTCTTTTAACTTTTTCAAAAAAAAGTTGCGAAAGAACAAAATCTTTCAAAAAAACAGCTCAAAATTGCAAACAACTGTAAATAAAGAGCATACGAAAGACACTAAAAAAATGTTGAAATAATTAATAATATTTATTTGGTATATCGGTCAATTATCCGTAACTTTGCAAATAATGATTGAACTCGAAAGACATATTGAAATCCTACTTTTGAGCAACGACTGTGTGATAGTCCCTGGTTTTGGGGGCTTCATGGCTCATCATGTAGATGCACGTTACGACGAACAGGAAAATCTCTTCTTGCCACCGCAGCGCACTATTGGCTTCAACCCTCAGTTGACGCTGAATGATTCTTTGTTGGCTCAATCATACATCGAAGCATACGACATCAGTTATCCAGAAGCCTTGCGCCGTATAGAGGACGAGGTAAGAGAACTGCGTCAGCATATTGAGTGTAATGGCAGTTACGAGCTATATGATTTAGGTATTATTCGCCTGAACGAGTATGGAAAATATGAATTTGAGCCATGTGAAGCAGGAATTCTTACTCCTGAATTGTATGGGTTAAGTTCATTCATAATGAAGCCGACAGCATCTTCATCTGTCCAAACCATTCCGGCAGCTATTGACAAACCCGATAAAGAGGTAAGCCCATTTGACATTTTGATGGATAGCGACGAAAAAGAAGAGGAACAGGAGCGTACCATCAAATTGAGCACCTTGCGCAATATTGCCGTAGCATGCATAACCATCATCGCATTTTTCTTTATCTCATCACCTATAAATAATTCTGATTTGAATTCTAACGAAGCACGTATCAATACTGATATGCTCCTAAGAATTATGCCACGATGCGAGAATATAGAAAAGGCTCAACTAAAGTTAGACGTCGAGAATAAAGATTCCGTTGAGGCCGTTAAGAACAACATGGCAGAATCATCAGACACAATTAGCCACAGTCCTTATTATACTATTGTATTATGTAGCCGTGTAACAGTTAAAAATGCGAACACATATGTTGAGCAGCTACACAGGCAAGGACTCATGGAGGCTCGAGTGACAACGCAAGGAAACTATACCAAAGTGGTTTTAGGTCGCTTTTTATCTGAAAGAGAAGCCTCTTTAGAGGCAATTCGCATCCAGAAGAATACTGGCATCTCTGATTGTTGGGTAACTAAAATGAAAGACTGATGAAAAGAGTAAGATGCCCAAAATGCGATCAATATATACTATTTGACGAAACCAAATATACAGAAGGTCAATCACTTGTTTTTGTATGTGACAGGTGTGGAAAACAGTTTGGAATACGTATGGGAGTTTCCAAATTACGACGACTTCAACGTGATGAGAATCCCGAAGAAGAGGTAGAGGATACCACCTTCGGTTCGATTGTGGTAATCGAGAATATTTTCCATTATAAGCAGATTATCCCTCTCCATATGGGAGAAAACATAATAGGCAGATACATGAAAGGGTCTGGCATAAACTGTCCTATTGAAACTGTCGACCCGAGCATAGATATGCACCATTGTATTATTACTGTACAACGTGACAAAAATGGAGCATTAAAATATATACTCCGTGATGGACCAAGTTATACGGGCACATTTGTTGACAACGTAATCCTTGGCGACCGCGAACGTCGAGTCATACAGAACGGTACACTTTTCACCATTGGAGCCACAAGTATCATTCTCAAGACTCCTGATGGCGATGATGCGTAAAAAATATAACTAAACCTCCCATATTTCAAAAGAAAATTGTATCTTTGCACTTGCAGAAATTGCTAAAGTGTAACGATATTGAAAATTGCGATAGTTAAATATAACGCCGGCAACATATTCTCTGTAGAAAACGCACTGAAACGATTAGGTGTTAACCCTATACTCACAGATGACGTTGAAGAATTAGCATCTGCCGACAAAGTTCTTTTCCCAGGACAGGGAAAAGCAAGTGTTACGATGTCCTATCTCCGAGCACATCGCCTGGACGAAGTTCTTGTCCATCTTACCCAGCCAGTTTTGGGGATATGTATAGGCCAGCAGCTTATGTGTCGCCGTTCGGCTGAAGGTGACGTAGATTGCTTGGGCATATTTCCTATTGATGTAGAGAGGTTCCACCCTGAAAATAAAGAAGACAAAGTTCCTGCAATGGGTTGGAATCAACTTAATATTGTTAGCGACAACCCTCTGCTCAAAGGTCTCGGCGAACAATCTTATGCATATTTCGTACATAGCTATTACGTGCCAACATGTAAATGGACTACGGCAGAGGCATATCATATACTTCCATTTAGCGCATGCCTTTGCAAAGACAATTTCTATGCCACTCAATTCCACCCGGAAAAGAGTGGGAAAACAGGTGAAATCATTCTTAATAATTTCTTGAACCTATGATAGAACTTATACCTGCCATAGACATTATCAATGGTCAATGCGTAAGACTCACTTGTGGTGATTACGATGCTCAAACCGTATATAGCAAAAATCCAACTGATGTGGCGAAACATATTGAAAGTCTCGGATTTAAGCGTCTTCATGTCGTAGACCTGGATGGAGCGAAGTCACACCACATTGTCAATGAACACGTGCTCAAAGATATCACAAGCCAGACTCGATTAAAAGTAGATTTTGGCGGAGGGATAAAAACGCAGGAGGATATAGAAAAGGCTTTTGCAGCTGGTGCTTCTATGGTAACCATTGGCAGTGTAGCCGTTACCCAGCCTGAGCTTTTTGTTGAGTGGCTCAACCATTACGGAGCACATAGAATAATCCTCGGCGCAGACGTACGTTATGGAAAAATATCTGTCAACGGTTGGAAACAAGACTCAGAGATAGACCTCTTTGCATTCTTGGAACAATACATCAACCAAGGTGTAACACAAGTGTTGTGTACGGATATCAGCAAAGATGGAACCCTTTCCGGACCTGCCATCGAACTATATGCAGATATCATGAAACGCCACCCCACCCTGCACCTTATAGCCAGCGGTGGTGTTTCGTCGACTGCAGACATCCATAACCTTGCCAAAGCGGGCATTCCTTCCGTGGTATTCGGAAAAGCTTTTTATGAAGGGCGTATAGACACTCATAGTCTGTTTATTCCAAAGGGAATCACAAAGCGTATCATACCATGCCTTGATGTAAAAAATGGCAAGACTGTCAAGGGTACAAATTTCATTAACCTGCGCGATGCTGGCGATCCAGTTGAACTGGGCAAGTCTTATAGTCTGGCGGGGGCGGACGAATTGGTATATTTGGACATAACCGCCAGTGCAGAAGGACGTAACACGTTCACAGAAATGGTAACTCGGGTAGCATCAGAAATCAATATTCCTTTCACTGTAGGAGGAGGCATCAATACCATTGATGATGTTGAACGCTTGCTCTATGCCGGTGCTGATAAGGTGAGTGTTAATTCTGCAGCAATTAAAAATCCCCAACTCATCAATGACATTACTGGAAAGTTCGGTTCTCAAGTATGCGTTTGTGCAATCGACGCCAAATATGAAGAAGGCCAATGGAATTGTTATATCAAAGGAGGTAGAGAACGTACATCTCTAACCCTGTATGACTGGGCACGTGAGGTAGAATACAGAGGGGCTGGTGAAATACTTTTCACCAGCATGAACCATGATGGGGTTAAAGATGGTTTTGCCATCGATGCACTTTCACATCTCTCTGAGATACTTTCGATTCCAATAATTGCCAGTGGTGGCGCTGGAAGACCAGAGCATTTTAGTGATGTGTTTAAGAGAGGAAAAGCTGATGCTGCTCTGGCTGCAAGTGTTTTTCATTTTGGAGAAATATGCATACCTGAACTTAAACAATATCTTAATGGTCAACATATAAACGTGAGATTGTAAACAATGACAAATATTGACTTCGACAAGATGGGCGGACTGGTTCCTGCCATAATACAAGATGCAACGACTCGTAAAGTGCTTATGCTTGGCTTTATGAACAACGAAGCATATGAGAAGACCATCAACACTGGGAAGGTAACATTCTGGAGCCGTTCCCGCCAATGCTTGTGGACAAAAGGAGAGACTTCTGGCAACTTCCTTGAGCTGGTAAGCATGCAACTCGATTGCGATTGCGACACACTGTTAGTCAAAGCCAACCCATTGGGACCTACATGCCACAAAGGTACTGACACATGTTGGGGCGAAGACAATATAGCCGACCCAATCTTGTTTCTCTCCGAGTTGCAAGATTTTATTACAAACAGGTTTAAGCAGATGCCTGAAGGGAGCTATACCACAAGCCTTTTCAAGAAAGGCATAAACAAGATGGCGCAAAAGGTCGGCGAAGAGGCATGCGAAACCATAATTGAAGCAACCAACGGGACTAACGAGCATCTTGTTTATGAATCTGCAGACTTGCTATATCACCTTATAGTACTTCTCACCAGCAAAGGGTTAAGTTTGAATGATGTGGCCATAGAACTGAAGAAACGACATGACCCCGAATGGGACCGGCAACGTCGCATAGACAAGGCTAACAAATAAAACATATTAAGATATCATGCTAATAGAATATAATCACGTAAACATCTACCAACAAGATACTGTCATTCTTAAAGATGTCAATTTTGGCATCGACAAAGGTGAATTTGCCTATATCATCGGTAAGGTAGGTTCGGGCAAAAGTTCTTTGCTCAAGTCTCTCTATTGCGAACTCGACCTCTACAGTGAAGATTGCGAAAAAGCAGAAATACTTGGCCGCAACCTGTTAACATTACGCCGCAAGGATGTTCCGGAACTACGACGCCATTTGGGCATTATCTTCCAGGATTTCCAATTGCTTCATGACCGCTCTGTATATCAGAACCTTTTATTCGTTCTGAAAGCAACTGGTTGGAAAGACAAGGCGAAAGTAGAAGCACGTATAGATGAAGTTCTGGAAACTGTTGGTTTATCTGACAAAAAGAACAGCATGCCACACGAACTGTCTGGAGGAGAACAACAGCGCATCGTTGTTGCACGTGCGATGCTCAATCATCCCGACATCATCATCGCAGATGAACCGACGGGCAATCTGGATCCCGAGACAGCAGAATACATAGTACGTTTACTCAAGGATATCACCTTAACCGGAACGGCAGTGATTATGTCAACTCACAATATACAAATGCTCGACAAATTCCCCGGCATAGTATATCGTTGCCACGATGGAAGCGTCAAGGACGTAACAAGCGAATATAATAGTATGGATCTCAGTGAAGATGCCCAGACAACAGATTAAGTAATAGAAGTATAAACATATTTTTCAATTCAATACACAGTATTATGAAAGTAATGAAATTTGGAGGCACATCAGTAGGCTCTCCTGAAAGAATGAAGAATGTTGCACAACTTGTCACAAAGTCAAATGATCAGACATTTGTAGTTCTCTCAGCAATGAGTGGGACCACCAATAGCTTAGTCGAAATCAGCGACTACCTCTATAAGAAAAATCCTGAAGGGGCCAACGAGCATATTAATGCTCTCGAAAATACATATATGCGCCATGTGGAAACCCTTTATTCTACAGAAGAGTATAAAGAGAAAACACGTTCATTCCTTCGTGAAGAGTTTAACTATCTGCGTTCTTTCACCAAAGACCTGTTTACTTCATTTGAAGAGAAGTCCATCGTCGCTCAAGGTGAAATCATCAGCACCAATATGGTTGCCAACTATATGCAGGAGCAAGGATTCAACGTATACCTGCTTAACGCCTTGGACTTTATGCGTACCGACAAAAATGTGGAGCCAGACCCACATTATATCAAGGAGAAGCTAACGGATATCATGAATGACCATCAAGGTCATCAAGTATATATCACACAGGGTTTTATCTGCCGTAACGCATACGGAGAAATAGATAATCTCCAAAGAGGAGGTAGTGATTACACTGCTTCACTGATAGGTGTATCACTTAACGCAGAAGAGATTCAGATATGGACCGACATTGATGGCATGCATAATAATGATCCACGTATCGTTGAGCACACGGAAGCCATCCCTCAGCTCAACTTTGAAGAAGCCGCAGAGTTGGCTTATTTCGGCGCAAAGATACTCCACCCTACCTGTGTGCAACCAGCCAAATACGCAAGTATTCCTGTTCGTCTGAAGAACACATTGGATCCAGATGCTCCCGGAACCATCATTGACAATGTAATCATGCATGGCAAGATAAAGGCGGTGGCAGCAAAAGATAACATTACAGCCATAAAAATCAAATCATCGAGAATGTTACTTGCTACAGGTTTCCTCCGCAAAGTGTTCGAAATATTTGAAAGCTACCAGACTCCTATTGACATGATTGCCACCAGTGAGGTAGGCGTGTCAATGAGCATTGATAATGCCGCGCATCTTATGGAAATTGTAGATGAGCTTAAGAAATACGGTACCGTAACCGTTGATTCAGACATGTGTATCATATGTGTCGTTGGTGATTTGGACTGGAACAACTTGGGATTCGAGTCGTTAGCAACTCATGCAATGAAGGATATTCCTGTACGCATGATTTCATATGGCGGTAGCAATTACAACATTTCATTCCTCATCAAGGAAGCTGACAAGAAGAGAGCTCTGCAGAACCTTAGCAAAGAACTCTTCAAACAAGCATAAGTAGTTAAAGGACATATTGAAAAAAATCAGGATAAGTGAAAGGAACATTTCCAATAGACAAGTTTCAAAGCATTGAGACACCATTCTATTATTATGATACAGAACTGCTCTGGCGCACCTTGAATGTAATACACAAAGAGGTTGAACGTTATGAGCGGTTTGAAGTACACTATGCGATAAAAGCCAATGCCAATCCCAAGTTGCTCAACATCATTTGTCAGGCAGGATTAGGAGCAGACTGTGTAAGCGGCGGTGAAATAGAGGCAGCAAGTAAAGCGGGCTTTCCTGCAAACAAGATTGTTTATGCGGGAGTCGGCAAGAGCGATTGGGAAATTCGTTTGGGCTTGGAGAAAGGCATATTTTGCTTTAATGTTGAGAGCTTGGCCGAACTTGAAATTATCCAGCAGCTTGCTGCGGAGATGAACACGAAGGCAAATATTTGTCTTCGCATCAACCCCGATGTAGGCGCACATACCCACGCCAACATCACCACAGGACTTGCTGAAAACAAATTTGGTATTGCCTTAGGCGATATGATGGACGTGATTGAGAAGGCGCATCTTATGTCCCATATACATATAATGGGATTACATTTCCATATCGGCTCCCAGATACTTGACATGGGCGATTTTGAAGCCTTGTGTAATCGCATCAACGACATCCAGAAGCAAATGGAGCAGCATAATATACGCATAGACGTAATTAACGTTGGAGGTGGATTGGGCATTGACTATGCCCACCCCAACCGCGTATCTATCCCTGATTTCAAGGCCTATTTTGAATGTTACGCCCGACATCTCAAGCTACGGCCATATCAGCATCTTCATTTTGAATTGGGACGTGCGGTCGTGGGGCAATGTGGAACTCTCATAGCTCGAACCCTTTATGTGAAGCAAGGGACACACAAACAGTTTGCAATAGTAGACGCAGGAATGACCGATTTAATCCGCCCTGCGCTCTATCAGGCTTATCACAAGATAGAAAACATCAGTAGCGAAGCTCCTCTTGCCACCTATGATGTTGTTGGCCCCATCTGCGAATCAAGCGACGTTTTTGCGAAATCCATTGATATCAATAGTGCTCATCGTGGTGACTTCATCGCCATCCGTAGCGCGGGAGCTTATGGGGAAGCTATGGCAAGCCATTATAATTGCCGACAACTACCTAAAGGATATATCTCTGAAGAATTATGATATTCGACACATTTTCTATAGTATGTAGTTTGGTCGCGTTGTTCATTCTGCTTCTCGCATGGCTTTTCAACCCATTCCGCCGAAGAATTTTCAATGCGGAAGCTAATGAAGACGCTACTGACAATCCCCCATTGTCGCTTGTCATCATAACTCAAGGCAATGCCCAAGCATTGGAGGAAAATCTCCCATTATGGTTAACTCAACGGTATAACGCAGATTTGCAAATAATCGTTGTTACCGACGAGGGTGACCATTATGCTGACGATGTATTAAAACGCATTGCTACAACGCATGATATTCACAGAACCTTCGTACCCCAAACGTCACGTTACATGAGCAGAACCAAACTGGCTGTAACTTTAGGTGTAAAAGCAGCACATCATCAAATGGTAATGCTTGTCAATGCAGATTGTAGTCCTGCTTCGGATTTAACCCTGGCACTATTGGTACAGGCCAACAACCCATCTTCCTGCACCATGGTCATGCCTCTATCCCATTACCAAGAGCCATGCAAAGGCTTTTATCAGTTTGAGCATCTACATCGTTCACTTTACTATATGCATTCTGCCGTAAGTGGTGCCGCTTATGGTTCCAATTCTAACAGCCTGCTATTCTGTAAAGACATGTTCATGCAAGGTCAAGGCTTCTTAGGAAGCCTACACCTTATAGGTGGAGAATATGAGATTCTCACGAATCGATATGCCACAAGAGAAGAGACAAGCGTATTTGTTAATCCTAAAGCGCAGCTCATCCAGCAAACGCCATCGCGCCATATTTGGCGTAACCGTGCAGTTGCTGCATGGGAAATTCGCCGTCATCTTAAGCATGGTTTTATTACTCGCTTGACCTATATCACTGATCAGATTGTACTCCATCTTTCCTATATCGCCCTCATAGGTTTGGCAGTTGCAAGCGGAATTACACAGCATTGGATTTCATTAGGAGTTGCAGCCTTTCTGTTTTTGTGTTTACTCTTTACACGCATTATCCAGGCCCGAAAAGTTATTAGGCAATTGGATATCAAGATAAATACTTTTCTTATTCCCATCTATGAACTTCGTATCATCTGGCACAATGCGATGACTGCCCTTTTGCACAAGTTTACTGATAAAATTGAATTTACTTGTCACAAATTATGAAGATTGGTCTTTATATTTCCTCCAGCTGTGCAAAGGATCCTTTGGCCTATGCATTTGCCAACCTGTTGAGTGAAGGTTTGGGCAACAGAGTCCAGACACTGACCCGTCATGACAAGTTGGACCCCACCTTAGACCTTGTTCATATTTTGGGAGGAAATGACCTTTATTCTTGTAGACTCATTTCTACGACAGCCAGCAAACACATTCCATCTCTATATTCCCCTTTGGGCGAAATCCTTCCTTGGACCAACACTCAATCATCTATGCGGTTTGTATTACAAAAAAGCATGATGAAATCATCTCAAGCCATCCATGCTTGGAGCAGAACAGAGCAGAATTACTTGGAACGTATCCTTCAATGCGTTGACTTGGTATTTATTCCCAATGCAGTTGTAACACGAACCATTAGCAAAGAAGACATGTGTGACAAGTTTATTAAACTTTACCAGAAGATAATAGACACACATGTTGAAATGGCTATAGACCGCGGTTTGCGCCAAGACGTCTATTCATTGCTTCAGATTGGCCTTGACTATAATTTACTACAAGACAAACCATTCATTGGAGGTGTCACTTCAAGAATACAGACATTTTCAGAAGAGCAATGGCGCCATATTATGCTTTATTCCTATGACCAAGGTATAATAGATTACATACACAACGCCTTGGAGAGGCTACAGATACGCATACCCCTAATGGACATCAGACAGATAAAAACATTTGACAATAGCATTAGGCAGGCAGATTGCAATGAGGAAACAATCCAAACTGGAAATGCTACTGACATTGTCTATGCCACAATATCTAAAATTATAGAAGACAAGAAAAGGGGCTGCCCTCTCCTATCCCGTTATGCTTCATGTTATAAATTATTACATAACGCAGATTATGATGAGGACAAATTGGTAGAGATGCTTAAACGCAATCACCTCTTTCAAAAGGCCAAAAAACTTATGACCGATATGCAAGAGATAACCGGTCTTAGCGAAGGTTTTATCCCTGCGCTTCTCTACTCTGTACCCAATAACTAATTACTTGTTGTGCTGTGGCACTATGGCCAAATACACCAAATCGTGATCGGTTAGGTTCTCCATATAGTGCGAATGTCCCTCTGGACAATAATGACATTGTCCTACTCTTACCACCTCCGTTGTATCATCATAGTGGAAAGTAGCCTCACCACTTAAAATATAGATTACCTCGCTGTTGCCATTGTGGGTATGCAAACCAGTAGACGAGCCAGGACGAAGAGTAGAATACATTATTTTTACATTATCATCTGAAAAACTTCGAGAATCCAAAGGCCCCTTACCGCCCTTGAAATTCATCGTACGACATTCTTTAATGTCATCAAAGTCAATTACCATACTGCAACTATTAATAAGATTTTGATGCAAAGTTATAAAAATGTATGTAGTCAACACAATGGTTGACCATATTTTTTGGAATTGCACCGAAGAAATAGCATCAATCATTTTCGGTTTTCAGAATAAATAAGTATTTTTGTAATGAAAGTTTACTTATTACCGAAACCAACATCATTTGTATGAGCACCAATACTGCCAAAAGACAGATTCGCGTTTTCTTGTCATCCACCTTTGCAGATATGCAGGACGAACGCAACTACCTTGTAAAAAAAGTATTCCCCATGATAAAGGCCGAATGTCATCGCCGTAACGTCAATTTCTCTGTTATTGATTTGAGATGGGGCGTTACTGAAGAAGATTCAAAAAGCGGCAAAGTAATAGAAATATGTATTGATGAGATAGAGCATACACGCCCATTCTTTATCGGAATGATTGGCGGAAGATATGGATGGATTCCAGGTGCCAACGGATATGGAGACAACAACCGTCTCTTGCAGAAATACCCATGGATAGAGAAGTATCTCAATAGCAATATGTCGATTACCGAAATAGAGATGCAATATGGGGCTCTGAAGAGCAAGACGCCCGTCAATGCAATGTTCTTCATCAGACAAGACAACTATATACCAGAGCAAAAACGAGAAACCGATAAAGTAAAGATCGAGAAGCTCAAAAGACTAAAGACCTGCATTGCAGAAGCCGAAAGTAAAGGACTCTGCAGTGCTACATCATATACTACTCCAAAGGATTTGGGGCGCAGAATATACAATCAGCTAATGGCCAAAATCAATGACCTCTACCCTGACGAGAATCTGGATTTCTATTCGATTGCCGATAAGCTACAGCGAGCTAAGGAAAATGAGTTAAGACAGGTCTATATTAATGGGCGTATTCCTGCTTTGTTTACAACTGCAGCTGATTTCGACACACATCGTCTTGTTATCGGTAAAAACGGAATGGGAAAAAGTGCATTTGTTGCGAATTATTATGCGGATACTACCAACGAGGGTGGAGTTGAAGGAATTTATTTGGCAGAAGATGAATATGGCTTTGGTTATGTAAATGACGAAAGAACACACGAAGAAGGATACACCGAACGATTTGTACCCATTATTCGCACCTATATAGATAACGACATCAACACCGTTGATAAGTGCTATCGCATGTTCTTGAAGAAACTTGGGCAGACTTGTCCAACTTTTGCCGACATTGACTTGTATGATGAGACACCCATTTCGCTTAAAGACATCTTTGAAAATGCACACTATAACGAGCGTATCCTTTGGATGCTTGATGGAGTTGACCGTCTTATTGGAGATGACGACCTCTCTATGGCATGGGTTAACCAACTGCCCAACCAAATCAGTCTTGTGGTCACGGCTACTGACGAAAAAATAAAACAAGCCTGTCGTTCAATGCAGCACTATGAACTATGCGATTTATCTTCTACGGATATCATAGAGATAACCAAACGTTATCTTGCCATCAAAGCCAAACATCTCGTAGACAATCAGTATCTGCACATTGCCCGATGCAACATACTAAGAAATCCCTCATTACTGATAATGTTTCTAAATGAACTTCAAGAATTTGGCATTTACGAAAGAGTTGACGAATACATTGACCATTACCTGTCTGCACGTGATGAAAACGACTTTTATAACCTTATTATTGAAGGAGTTGAAGAAGAGCACGGACGCGATTTGACTGCGCAAATTTTATGTCTTCTTGCCGTTACCCAAACTGGTCTGGCCGAAAATCTGTTGGCCAGCCATTTGTCATTGCCTCCTATAGAATGGGCAAGTCTTTATGGCGCGCTGCGGTTGCTTACCATTGACATCGACGGGCATATTATGCTCGCCAATCAATCTTTGCAGAAAGCTGTCATTCAACGTTACATCGACGATAGAGCTAAGAAAGAATCATTTATGCGCCAAGCCATAAAACTATTGGAGAAAGAAACCAACAACTTGGATAGGCAAAGTCGCCAACTGACAAAACGCCACAATGGCTTCTTGGGATTCATTCTCATCAATCTGTTGTTTGCCAACACTATCGAAGAACATTTCCAGAACTCCATTCGCCGCAATAACACTGAACTGGTAAAGCTCTACGCTGAGACCCAGGAATGGGGGAAATTATATCAACGCATCCGTTCGATAACCGCTTTATCTGATTTGAACATTCCTCCTACCGAACTCTATGGCCTTTATCCTGAATTGTACAAAGCTGGCTATCATGTCATATCCAGCCAGCTTTCGTGTTGGTCATTATACCGTCTGATACTTTTATCGTTTTTTGTTTCCCCAGAGAATTACCGATCTCAATTTATGACATTAATATCAGCTATCACGTTACCCTCAATGCTTCTGCCAGAAGACATACGCACCCGTGAAATCAACCGGATTGTTCGTAATGTCAATTGGGTACTTCTGCTCCCATGGGGAATGAAGAGAGAAATAAAGAATAACCTACGAAATTATGCTGTTGGACAACACTTCAACGACGATATTAATATTGAAGACACATGGAGTCCAGGACGCACAATAGATTATGTACAGACGCCGCTTCTGCTCAATAGTATAGAGACAATATTGGATACGAACCGCGTTGAGCATATACTACAACAGGCCAACATGATGTTAGACCATTATGAAGACGGCGATATGGAAAAAACTCTCTTTCAACTTATAGCAGCCCAATGCTATATACGATTGGAGAATAGAAAGGAAGCAGAAGACATGCTTGACACAGTGGCATATATTGATAAGTATGCCTTTATTATAACCAGAATTGAAATACTATTTGATTTGACCTTTAACGATTTGACAAATGCCCAAGAGATAGAGGATAAGATTATGAGTATGCGTGATGGCACCATCGAACAGTCAACACAAAAAGTAGATAGTGAGCGCTATATGTTCATCCTTCAAGTCAAATTAGGCAAGAGCCCAGATGTCCATCAATGTATGGAGCGGATGTGGAATCTTTTATCATCATGCACCTACGCCAACGAAATCGGCACACTCCAGCAATTGGCAGAACAGTTATTGATATTCAGGGAATATTACCTTGCGGCTACAGCTTACCTTGAACTTAACAATTACATCTCCCCCTCTTCTCCAGAGCTGAATGCATATTTCTATTCGCAGGCTGCAGATTGTTTCGATTCCGACAAAGAATATTACGAGGCATATAAGTCTTATACAAATGCTGCTGACGCATATAAGGCAGTTCATAATAACTCCAAATACCACCATTGCTCCTATCAGGCAGTCAGGCAATTATATCTTGGAGCCCATTATGTAGATTGTATCAATCTCTGTGAACAATCACTGGAAACCAAGACAGTGAATGCATCTCACTACGCTGAAGACTTTTATAATATTATTGGCCTCTGCTCTTATAACATGATAAACAAGGTGAGTGGTGATAAGTCCAAAGCATATTACGACAAGGCCTTTGAAGCTTTTCTTAAAAGTTACGAATTGGCTGCTCTTGATGATGAGGCTGCAAAAACCATTGCTTTCAATCTGGTCAATTGCCTGATAGAATATCCCGATTATGCTACTGCTTCCCAACTTGACACATTGGAAGCATACAATGAGAAGATAAAAGATAAAGACGCAGAGAGTTACTATACAAACAAGTGCCAACTATTGACATTGAAGGGAAATAATCAGGAAGCCATCTTGACAGGAACCAAGGCAATGCAGGAAGGAGCATTTGATGAAACCAGATTGGCCCAGCTCAAAACCAAGAGTACAGACAAGAGAGTCAAGAAGGAGGGCATTGAGTATCTTTTGGATAGATTTATCCACTTGGTTAACAACAACTATACCAAGCCAGTTGATACAAAACTGTTAGAACACTACACCCGACACTATTTTCAATTCATCACCAAAGAAGATTTCTATACAGCCTTACCTCTCATCGAAGACAATGATATCTCTTTGGCAGGTCTGCTTTATATGCAGTGTGTTGACCACTATATTCTTAGCGACCCTGAACCTACAGAGACATACGATGAAGTTTGGGTAAAATATCTGTCCTCCGTTCAAGCGTTTGATGAAAGACAGACTACCGACTATATAAAGCTGCATATCAAGATTAGATGCATAATACTAAATGGCAGGTACAATATAGACGAATGTGTTACTCAATACTTGTCTGAGATAAGGCAGATTCTGCCTGATTATCCCATAAGCAAGGCTATATTCCGTTTGTGTAGATACGAAGAATGGACTGAGACCATTGTCCGTGCCGTCATCGAAGCCATTACCCAATCTCCTCATTGTGAGGAAGAACTTGCCAAAGTCATCAGGAAGATTGATGAAGTAAGCCACTCATCGTCAGCGGATATCTTCATACTATTTATTGAAAAGACGGCAAAACTAATTCGCCAATATTCCGACACAACAGTTAAAGACAAGCGAACCGTTGGTCAGGTCATCATGCAACTGATATACAATATGGATATCAATGACATGAAGATGTTGACCCACCTTTACAATCTATGCGGGCTGCCTATAGTGCTACCTATACGCGATGAGGACTATAATGACATAGACGCCGTTATAGGCAAATATAACCAGATGAAAAAGTCTCATCTTGAATATTATGTGCAACGAGAAGTTGCCGAAAAGCTACGGAAAGAATTGATATATCGTGGCCACTATCAAGAAGCATTGTCGGTTTGTAATGATTATGGAGCCAACGAACATCATGCCGACTTCATTACCAGCTACATCACCGATGCCGAATATGACAAGGCACAATGCCTCTTCCAGCAGGCAAAATACCAAGAGGCATTAAACATCTATCAGTATATACACAAGATAGCAGAAGAAAATGATGGCGAAAATGACCTTAGTGATTGGGATCATACTATTCGAGACGAAGCATTATGCCTCATTTATTGCAATAAAGAGCAAGAGGCTATCAAATTAATAAACAATCCTACTACGTCATATCCCTCTGATGATGGTCTCGCATGTATAAAGATTGTTGAGGCCATCGCCTATGTACACCGCCATCTGATGGCTGATGCGCAATCACTCTTTGAACAGGCTGCCAAAGAAGCAAACATCGAAGACGGTAAGGAGAACAATGAATGTCAAGACGATGCCGTGCTTCAATACTGCGCTCTATATTATATTGAAACAGCCCTTGCGTTGATTGAAAACAACGAGCACAGACTTGCGAAACAAGCCAAAGCTAAGGCTCTTAAATTCATGAGCAATTGCAATAGTGGGATATGCCAGAACAGAATGAGACTCATTGATGGCATCTGATTACAGATTATGCGAAGCCAATTTTAGGCTTCGCATAATTGTTACCGATAGTCAATTCATTATAGGCGGCTTCAATGTCTTCTGAGGTAATGGTTACCAGATAGTCTTGAGTAAACAGGTGAGAAGCCAGGACTCTGTTTGCAGTGTGGCAGATGGCCTTATCGGCAAACTGCTCAACCCATCGCGCATTGGCAAATCCATTGGTTTTATCCCTCAGGGTTTTGCCAATAGCGTCAGCCAAGGTTTCATTGGCACTGAGAGACAGTTTCAATCCTCTTGAAGCAATTCTCATTTGAGCAATCTCCTGCAGTTCCTCTGAACAGTAATCCTCAAAATGCAGATAGTGGGTAAATCGTCCTCTCAGTCCAGGATTGCTATCAAGCATCTTGTCCATTTCGTTCTGATAGCCAGCCATAATAATTATCATATCAGGGTTGGGCTGTGCCAAGACTGTTAGCAGACACTCTATCACTCTATTGCCGAAATCCGCTTTATCGCCTGCTCCGGTATTCAGAGAATAGGCTTCATCTATAAACAAGACATTGCCCTTTGCTTGCGCAAACAGATTTTGCATGTTATTTTCGGTGTCCCCCAAATATCTTCCAACTATGGTTCCGCGTTCTGCTGTTATGACATCACCTTTGGACAGCACGCCAAGAGAGTGGAATAGTTGACCTATTTTCTTGGCCACAGTGGTTTTGCCAGTACCTGGATTACCCGTAAATATCATGTGGTGATTAGAAACACAGGAAATATTGATTCCTTGTTGTTGACAAAGACGGGCATAACGTTCGAGAGAGGCCATATCTGCGACAACCTTCTTGACAGAAGTCAATCCGACCATACTGGACAGAGAATGCATGACGTCATCAACACTCAGGCTGGCTGTCTCGAACATACTCCAGTCAATATCGCGGCTATCTATCATCTGCAGTTGCATAGCCGATTGTGGCTCAACAACGCTATCTGTATTTGCTACACGCTTGACAAAACGCTCCGCCAGTCCCTTTGTGACAAAGCGCGAAAGCATAGATAGCGACAACTTGGGTAGAGTGTTCTGTAATGACCGAAGCAGCAGCCCTATATTCAATTCATTCAATGCATCTGAAGACAAACGCAAGTCCATTTTCCTCAGTTCGCATTGCACTCCCGACAGGAATTCTTTAACGTTCATGGGCTGCAATTCCAAGTGGTTTTGCTCATCGATTTTGGCAATCAACGTAGGATACTTTTCACCAAGCAGGGTAATTTCTGCCTTCGTTCCAACGAAGATAAAGCCAATGTCGCCATTCACTTTCATACGCGACTCTATCATTTTGGCTAAAGACGCTCCTGCTCCCCAGAGCAGACTGCCGATGTGGTGCAGAATATAGAAAGTCTGATTAGATTCAAAATACTTATCAGCGGTTTGAAATAAATTGGAGCCATTGCCCTCTTCAATGACAGAAGACAAATCGACATCGCTTACATTCCATGTCATGTCTACAATCTTAGCAAAGTTCTGCAAAGGATTTGTCAGATACTGAGCATCATCGCTGCTCACTGTAAAGTTAAGGCAAGGGCGCACATCCTTCAGATTCATGATATAACGACGCTCATTGAACATTTTCCATCGAAACAGTTCTATGGCACGCTGCTTGATTGGAGTTATCCCAGGATAATCTCCAAGTTTATCCCATTCCAACTGGTAAAACTCTTTGCGCGAGAGCTGCTCTACGACTATACTTTCCATCATGGCATGGGTAAGCGTAGTGGTCGTAAGATTGCTTACGCTGTCATCGGCAGACAGGTTGTAGGATATTTTGGCCACAGCCCGGTCATTGCATGTCAAGATTGCAAAATAATCGTTTGATAGCATGGCATATCGCGACTCACATCGGATGAGCAGACGGTTACGCTTTATACCAATGCGCTGAGGCTGGAAGTCGTTGACATAACACATAAGTGTATGGTCATAATTAGAGATTGAATACTTGTCGCCTCTATTGAGATGAGAGGCAAACGTAATGTCATAATAAACATGGAAGGAGTCGGATAATACGACTCTAACAGATACAATATCAGTCATAATAACAAATGATTAAATGAATAAAGTGAAATTTATAAAATATGAAACGGCCTTCCGTTTCATGGTGTATCAATAAACCAATGAACGCGTACAACAATCCCTTTCAGTTATCTGGACCTATATGAATTTTACTTCATATTCATGGCCACGAGAAACCGAATAGAATGTTTGCTTGCATTGATTTATCTTTAATCTTTGTTATTGTGTTTTTTGACTTTACCGTCAATATTCGTTGCAAAGGTAATGATTTTTGTTTAACTGCCAAATATTTTCAGTATATTTTTGCACAGAACACAGGATGAGCCCCCTAATAATAAATAATGTGGGTGTGCCCAAACAATGGACATGCCCACATTATGCATGATAACCTATAAACCTACAATTAGGCACCTATGACCTGAAGTAGGCAAAATAGATATAAGCCAGAATGCCTACGATTATTGCCAGAATGGCTGTCTTGATTAGACAACCTGTTATCTTTTTGATTACTATCACGCCCACTACTACAGCAATGAGAATGAAGATAAAATAGGTGAAATTAATATCCATATCGTTTATTTGAAGAGTTTTCTAAATTGTGTGGGTATCATTGTTTCAAACTCCATCCGCTCGTGTGTCACGGGATGATAGAAGCACAGTACGTAAGCGTGAAGACACAATCGGCCGAGCGGGTCGTCGCCATTACCGTATTTGACATCGCCACATACCGGATGCCCCATGTCTGCAGAGTGAACACGGATCTGATTCTTGCGCCCTGTCTCCAATTGATACTCTACCAAAGAATGTTCAGTAGTACGGTTCAATACATAGAAATGGGTAACAGCATATTTACCACCATTGTCGGTAGGCGATGAATAGGTCACGTAGTTCTTGTTGTCCTTCAGCCAATTGGCAATAGTACCCTCGTTGTCTTCCATCTCACCAGAAACGACAGCAACATAGCGACGGTCATATACGATATTATGCCAATCATGTTCCAGTATCTGCTCCGTCTGCATATCTTTGGCATAAATCATCAGACCAGATGTATCACGGTCCAGTCGATGGACGACATGAGCAGTGCAGCGTTGGCGTGTACGACGGAAATAATCATCCAATATTGTTTTGACATTGAGCGAAGAATGACCAGCTGCCATACTCAGTATGCCCACGTTTTTCTCTATCACGACAAGGTACTTGTCTTCATAGACGATACTGAGATAGCGGCTTTTGAACTGGTCGTTCTTTTTTGAACGGCTGATTGAAATCTTATCTCCTTTATGGATGGGGAAGTCAAATTGGGTTACTTGCTTGCCATTGACTTTTATGCCACGCCCCTGCAGAGTCGCCTTGACTTTAGAGCGGCTCTCTTTAAGGTTGGCAAGGAGCCATGAGAGCAACGTATCATCTTCTTGCGCCACATATTGGGCATAATCGTTCTTCTTGTTATAATTGTTTATCATCTGTTTGCTTTTGAACAGTTAATGTCTCAATATTCGGTGCGCTTATGATGGCTGCGCGGTATCTGCATTGTTTTCGGTTTCGACCGTAAACGAGAGCTCATCTTTATCCGTAATCTTGTCTATGACTATCGTCTGACCGGGGGTGAACTCTTCTGAAATCAACGCTTCCGACAGTTTGTCCTCTATATAGGTCTGTATGGCTCGTCTCAATGGGCGTGCGCCAAACTGCACATCATATCCATGGTTGGCGATAAACGACTTGGCTTCATCGGTTATGCTAAGACGATAGCCCATTGACAGGAGGCGTTCAGACAAGTCGGCAAGCTGAATGTCAACGATTTTCTCGAGAGCTTCAATGCTTAACTGGTCGAAGGTGATGACATCATCAAGACGATTGAGGAACTCGGGGGCAAACTGCTTGCTCAAGCTCTTCATGATGATATCGCGCGCATACCTCTTATCATCCTCGTCAAGGTCAGCGCCCAAGATATTGCGCTTGGAGAAGCCAATGCCACGACCGAAGTCTTTCAGTTGGCGCGTTCCGGCATTTGAGGTCATAATAATAATGGTATTGCGAAAATCTACGAGACGACCATTGCCATCGGTAAGACGACCCTCGTCGAGCACCTGCAACAACATATTGAAAACGTTGGAATGGGCCTTTTCAATCTCATCGAGCAAAACGACTGAATAGGGATGACGACGCACTTTCTCGGACAACTGGCCGCCCTCATTATAACCTACATATCCGGGAGGAGCTCCAACCAGCCTGGAAGTGGTGAAGCTCTCGGCATATTCGCTCATGTCTATGCGTATGAGAGAGTCGGTAGAACCAAACAGGTGCTCAGCTATCTTCTTGGCCAAATGGGTCTTGCCGACACCGGTTGGACCGAGGAACATAAAGACGCCAATAGGCTGGTTGGGCGACTTCAGCCCCACCCTATTGCGCATGATGGCTTTGGAAACCTTTTCCACAGCTTCATCCTGCGCTATTACGGTCTGCTTGAGTGTGGCAGCCAGCGTCTTCAACTGTGCGGTCTCGCCTTCAGAGATGCGCCGAACGGGCACACCGGTCATCGTGGCGACAACCTCTGCGATGTCTGCTTCGCTTACCTTTTCCCTTTGTTCGCTTTCTCCAGACATCCACTTGCTGCGCATATCCGCCAATTCCTTTTCCAAGACCAGTTCCCGGTCACGATAGCTTATTGCCAACTCAAAGTTCTGCTTCTTGGCAGCACTCTGCTTCTTGTCCTTAATCTCGGTCAGCTCCTTTTGAGCCTGTCGGATTTCGGCAGGGATGGTGGCATGGGACAGATGCACATGGGAACCGGCCTCGTCCAAGACATCGATTGCCTTGTCGGGGAAACTACGGTCACTTATATATCTATCGGCAAGACGGACACACGCTTTGAGAGCCTCGTCGGTATATTCGACATGGTGATGCTCCTCGTAGCGAGACTTGATATTCTGCAGGATACACAGGGTGTCTTCTGCAGAGGTCGGCTCAACCAGAACCTTTTGGAACCTGCGCTCCAAGGCTCCGTCCTTCTCTATGGAGTTGCGATATTCGTCAAAGGTGGTAGCGCCGATACACTGTATGGTGCCGCGCGCCAATGCCGGCTTCATGATGTTGGCAGCATCCATGCTACCCGGTGTGCTGCCCGCGCCAATCATCGTGTGTATCTCGTCGATGAAGACGATTATGTCTGGATTGTTCTCCAGTTCCTTCAGCAATGCGCGGATGCGTTCTTCAAACTGACCTCTGTATTTGGTTCCGGCTACGATTGCGGTCAAGTCAAGATTAATCAGACGCTTGTTGAACAACAGCGGCGAAGTCTTCTGCTCGACTATCATCTGTGCCAAGCCTTCTACGATGGCACTTTTACCCACGCCAGGCTCTCCGATGAGTATGGGATTGTTCTTTTTACGCCGACAGAGAATTTCGGTGACGCGCAGAATTTGCTCATCGCGCCCTACCACGGGGTCAAGTTTGCCCTCGGCTGCAGCGCGGGTCAGGTCTACAGAGAAGTTGTCTATGACGGGAGTGCCTCCCGGGGCGTCCTTGCCCTTGGTGGCAGCAGCCGTGTCACGGTCAGAACGATTGTCGTATTCTGGAGTTTCTCCCTCATCGTCATCAGACATGAAAAGTCCGTCTACAGGACCACTATTGGTTTTTTGAGCCAAATAGTTCTGCATATCTTCGTATTTTATATTGTTGTCATTGAGAATTTCCTTAGCAGCAGTGTGAGCCTTGTCATGCAGGATAGCAAGCAGCACATGGTGGACATCCACCATCTGGCTATGCTGCAAGCGGGCTTCCAAGACAGCCAACCTCAATATATTACTGGCCTGCTCGGTGAGCGATATCTCGCTGTCTGAGGCTGACTCGTAGCGATACTCGTCAATGATGCGATGCTCAACAGTCTCTTTCAAAGATGTATAGTTTATATTGAGATGTTTCAGAAATTCTGCAGCTTTACCACTATCGTCATGCAAAACGCCCAACAGTATATGCTCCGGACAGATGGCCTGGCTGGAAAGCCTGTCAGCCTCCTTGCGAGCAAATACCAATAAATCAGATACTTTTTGTGAAAACAGATTATTCATATATGCGTTTCGATTCCCTTTTTATTAATTGTTATGCAAAATTACACATTCATTATTGAATATGCAAAAAGCGTACCAAAAAAAAGAGATAATCTTTGTCAGATTATCTCTTTTGTACACCCTTAGGGGTTCGAACCCTAGACCCACTGATTAAGAGTCAGTTGCTCTACCAACTGAGCTAAGGGTGCAAGTGGAAAGTGCAAAATGATTTGTCTTGTGGTACACCCTTAGGGATTCGAACCCTAGACCCACTGATTAAGAGTCAGTTGCTCTACCAACTGAGCTAAGGGTGCTCATGTTTTGACTTTCCTTATTTGCGAGTGCAAAGGTACGACTTATTTTGGTAACCACAAAATTTTTCAGAACATATTTTTGAAAAAATATCAGTATTCGTGAGGCTTGGGCTGCATTATATCATTGTGCGTTTGGCATACATGGATGCCATTATCATGCGAACATATTAATAATTAATTTGTTAGACACCACCAAACCTCGTCTGCAGGCACAATGCTTACCATAGGCTGCATAAAAGTCACATTCGGCACTGCTATAAAGACATAGACAACATCCTGGCCATACCACCCGGCTCCCCTATCCTACGTCATCTCTCCCAAATGCATGTTTTTCTTGGTTTCAAAGTTTGAAACTAACAAATCAAGGTGCGAAATGATAAAATCGAACTTTGATTTTATGGTTTCATACCTCGAACATGGAGATTATATCATCACGGCACTTTTCCAACCGTTCCGGCACAAGTCGCTACCGACCGGCAGAGACATACTATGGAACAAGGGCGAAGGAGAAACCAGGCGCAAGCAGTCCTTTTACCGCGATGCGATAGTGGAATAGCTCGGCGTTGCAATCATCAAAACTGATGCGACGAATCACGATGACAACGGTCGGTCTGACAATAATCCAGAAAACGACCTTGCCCGATATAAAATTATCAACTATATATTCAGGCATACAGATCTATGGCCTAAAATATATAGTTGATAGTCACGATGCCGATGAAATCGGCGAAACAGCTGCCAGCCGTATTATAATAAGGTAACCTTGCCATCCTTTACAGCCTCAAAGTACGGAGGCTCTTCGCGGAGGGTAATGTCATCGTAGATGAAATCGGCATAAATGGTATCTTTACGGTCTGGAAGCACCAAACCCATCTTGCCGTCTTTCTGGGCTATAATAGGCATTGTGCGCAAATCATCTACATAGACGTAAGGAGTACGCAAGAAATCATATTGAGCCTTCAATATCACCTTACCCGTATGGTCAAGAATGCCATATTTGCCATTCTCTTCATATATCTGATGATACTGGATATATTTGCTTTTGATACGGGCGAGATAGAAGTTCACCCTTTGTTTGTCGTTGATAAATTCGAGCATATAGCTGAACGTGTCGCAATAGTTGGCAATGGCTCTTGCCAGCACGACCTTGAGATCGAGGCCGTCAAGCACCTTGCGGTTCAGGTCTATATATCGGGCTATAGCCTGTTCGCGTTGTTCGGTATTGAGGTGGGCCAGCTGCTCTTCAAAGCGATGCATCATGGCAAGCGTGCCAGACATACCTTTGATGTAACGGTGTATCTGGCGTCCCATCTCGACACAGACGAACTTGTCTATCTGCTGCTGCTCAATGGGGTCGCTATATTGCTTTTCAAAATTCTCTTGAGTTATCATATTCTATACACTAAGTTTCATCAAAATTACCAATAATTTTTGTAAGGAGCAAACTATCTCCGCTTTATTTTAAGCTCGGGAATCTTAATCATCTGTCCTTCCTTGACTTCACGCGTGCCATTTATCGCCTCTACATAACACTCCATGCCCGGACCAAGATAATACTTGCTAATCGATGCGAGGCTCTGCCCAGCACGAACTTTTACGGTCGTTTTTACACCTATTATATTATAAGCTCCAGTGCGCACTCGGGCATCATTGTTATACTCGGTCATGGGCTGAGGCTCAGCTGCAGGCTTGTCTTCTTTTTTTGCAGCCACATGCTTGGTGGTGTCCTTATGCAGCACATCGACCGCTGGCTGCTGCTCGACAACCTTGACGGGAACCGTATCTTTGGCTGTGGATTGTGGATTGGCAACAACGGCAACCTGAGGCGTCGTGGCCGTATTGGCGAGACGAGCAAAAGAACTGAAGTTGGTAAATATATAATAACCACCGCCAAGGACCAAAAGCAATACGACCACGACGGCGATGCCTATCAGGCGCATAAGGTGATGGGAACGTTCCAACTGTTCACGCAGGAGGTCGTTAGCTTCAGACAGTTGTTCGTTCTGTTTGCGCAAGACTTCGCTAAGCATTTTGGCACTGTCATCAACCCCAGTGACGGGCATGGGCGTAGGCTCGACCGCTTCAACGGCGGGTACCTCTACAGGTTCGGGAACAGTTTCTATGTTTTCTGCCTTGGCATCTTCCTTTTCCGGTTGACAAGCAGGGGCTGCCTCCTGGGACTCAGAGGTATCTTCTCCCACTTCCTCTGCCTCTTCCACCGCTTGCTCGGCACCTTCTATCACTTCGTCAATCTGCGGAGTTTGCGGTTCTGCGACGGTCTTTGGTTCTTCGGCCTCGGGATTTACCTGTGATTGGGTCTCAACAGGCAAAGGTTCTACGCTATGTGCAGCGGTTTCAGGCTCATCCACATCAGCCTCGCTTTGTGACATATTGGCGGCTTCGTCTATAGCGGTAAAGTCAACTCCTTCATTGACCATCACGGTTTCAAACTGCGCAAATGGGCGGTTAACCAAATCTCGAAGGGTTGTATCTGGGGTAAAGGAAATCTTGTCACGGCCGGAAATCTCGATAGATTCGCCAGTATTGACATCAACGCTCTTGCGGGCACTGACTGGCACCACCTTGAATGTGCCAAGCCCTTTGACCTTTACCATCTTTTCATCACGGAGGCTGTCGCAGAGGACGTCAAAGAAGCTCTCGACAAACGCAAGAGCTGCCTCGGAATCAAGTTTGCGCTTCTTGGCAAGAATGGTTGCCAGCTCCTTTATGCCAACTTTACTCATCGCTTCCTCCTCCGTATTTTAATTGTTCCTTAACCGATGCAGCGGGCTTGAATCCCAAAACAAGTTTAGGGGGAACCAGCATGCGCACACCCGACGAAGGGTTGACAACAACGCGCTCCAAACGTTTCTTTACCTCAAACGACCCGAAAAACGGAATGGAAACGACTTCACCTTCGCCAAAACAGTTGGCCATCTCGTCAATAAGCGAATTAACCAACCGCTGTGTATCGGTCTGGGTATATCCGCTGCGTTGTGACAGAGCTGCAATAAATTCCTTGTTGTTCATACTACTTCGCCATACAAATCAAACTCGTCGGAGTCTGTAATTCTTACTTGATAGAAACGGCCTACACGCAATGGGCGTAACGCACGAATGAGAACTTCGGGGTCAACTTCGGGCGAACAGAACTCTGTGCGGCCTATATAATAGCCACCCTCCTTGCGGTCAATAATCACTTGCATGACACGTCCAACCTTGGCGGCCTCAATCTCTTCACTTATATCCTGCTGCACGGCCATAAGCTGGGCAAGTCGCTGCTCCTTGACCTCTGGTGCAACATCGTCGGCATAGTGCTGGGCACTATATGTCCCCTCTTCTTCTGAATAAGCAAAGGCGCCCATCCTTTCAAAGCGTGCCAAACGCACAAACTCGACAAGTTCATTGAAATCTTCATCGGTTTCACCTGGAAATCCGACCATGAGCGTGGTACGCAAATGAATACCAGGCACGCGCTGGCGGATGGCCTTCACGAGGTCGATGGTTTCCTGCTTGGAGACATGGCGGTGCATGCGCTCAAGCATGTGGTCGGATATATGCTGTAGGGCGATATCGAGATATTTGCAGACGTTGTCGTGGCGGGCCATCACATCAAGCAGCTCCATTGGGAACTGATTGGGATAGGCATAATGGAGACGAATCCATTTGACGCCTTTGATATTGGCAATGTCCTCTATCAAATCTGCAATATGACGCTTGCCATCGATATCTACGCCATAATAAGTCAATTCCTGCTCAATAATCTGAAACTCGCAGGTGCCACCGGCAACAAGCGAACGTATCTCATCCAAGATTTCCTGCTTAGGACGCGAATGGTGCTTGCCGGTAATAAGCGGGATAGCACAATAGGCACAACGACGGTCGCATCCTTCGGCTATCTTGACATAAGCATAATGGTGAGGGGTGGTAAGATGGCGAACCGGAAGCGAATCGGGACCAGCCTGAACAGAACCCTCTGCCGGACCTAAGTCGGCAATCAACTGATTGAAATTGAACTTGCCATAATATTTGTCCACTTCAGGTATTTCGGCCTCAAGGTCATCCAGATATCGCTGCGAAAGGCAGCCCATGACATAGAGGCGTGACAACTTACCCTGCTGCTTACGCTGGGCATATTCCAATATCATATTGACGCTCTCTTCCTTGGCATCGCCAATAAAGCCACAAGTGTTGATTATGGCAATCTCGCCCGAAGGATGCTTAGGGTCGTGCGTGCAATGATAGCCGTTGGACTCCAGCCGACGCATCAGGCTCTCTGAATCTACAAGATTCTTGGAGCATCCCATGGTGATGAAGTCGATATGATTCTTTTTCATGTTACTCTTGCCTGTTTTACTTAAACAAAGAATCAACGAACTCCTTACGGTCAAATAGTTGCAGGTCTTCCATCTTCTCACCAAGTCCGATGAACTTCACAGGCACTTTGAGCTGGTCTGAGATTCCTATAACAACGCCACCTTTGGCTGTGCCGTCAAGTTTGGTAATGGCAAGGCTGGTAATCTGGGTGACCGCACTGAACTGCTTAGCCTGCTCAAAGGCATTCTGACCTGTACTTCCGTCAAGGACAAGCATTACCTCGTCGGGTGCCTGGGGAAGAATCTTCTTCATTACGTCCTTGATTTTCTTGAGCTCGTTCATCAAGCCCACCTTATTGTGAAGGCGGCCTGCCGTATCAATAAGCACTACATCGGCATCGTTGGCCTTGGCACTCTGAAGAGTGTCGAAAGCAACGGAAGCGGGGTCTGCACCCATCTGCTGCTTGATAACAGGAACTCCTACCCGGTCGCCCCATATCTGCAACTGCTCAACAGCAGCGGCACGGAACGTATCGGCAGCACCAAGATAAACTTTCTTGCCAGCATGCTTGAATTGGTAGGCCAACTTGCCTATGGTAGTGGTCTTGCCCACACCATTGACTCCGACAACCAAAATAACATAGGGCTTATGGTCGCCAGGAAGATCCCAATTTGCAAAACTATCCTTATCATTCTCAGCAAGCAGAGTTGCGATTTCGTCACGAAGGATGGCATTCAGTTCGGAGGTAGAGACATACTTGTCGCGTGCGGCACGCTGCTGGATGCGGTCAATAATCTTAATGGTCGTATCGACACCCACATCAGAGGTTATCAGCACTTCCTCCAAATCATCGAGAACCTCGTCGTCAACTTTGGATTTTCCGGCAACGGCGCGCGAAATCTTCTCAAAGACACTCTGCTTGGTTTTCTCTAATCCCTGATCCAGTGTTTCCTTCTTCTTCTTGCTAAAAAAATCAAAAATACCCATGAGTAACTTGTTTATTATTATATATTTGCAAAGTTACGGTATTTTTTCCAATTAGGCGAAGCAATGTTTTCATTTCTTTAACAGCTGATAAAAAAATAAACATGGAAGAAATGAATATGAACATAATGAAATAAAAAACCTTGCAATCTGTAACAATTGCAAGGTTATATGATTTTTTTATCAGACTACTCTGGAGACTGGAACTTCGTCCCTGTAGTCTTGACAAACTGGCGGGCAAACTGTTCAGGATAACCCTCTCGCTTTACACGGGCTCCCAATCCTGTCTTGGTACGCAGGAAAGTACGTCCTTCGGTGGGCTTGACAACCATATCATTGTATTTAACAATGAGGAAAGTAGCAAGTTCACGCCATGTAGCAAGCATGTTCTGAGCCTGAGTGTTGCTATAATCGTTGAGATATTTGAGAGCAGCAGCCTTATCCTTATTATATAAGGTGAGGGCTTCGTCTTCAACACTCTTTTGCTGAGCAAAATAACTATTCTCCAAACTGTCACGCACCTCACGCAAAGTGGGGAACATCTGGCTATAACGGGGATAAACCATATTGCTTACCCAGTTGCAAACCCAATAAGCATTGCGGTCTGAGAATGTAACAGCATCAGCTCCAGGCGTATTATAACACTCGGGCTGCACGGTATTGCCACAATATATGGGAGTATAGGCTATCATATTGCCATCATCGTTACCCCACCATATAACGCCTCCAATCTCACGAGGCAACCACGAGCGCATCTGGCTGACATAACTGAAAGCAGACTGCTGGGTACTGGTCGGGCGCTCATTGAAATACTTGACGCCATCAACCGTATATGACAACGGAGTGGGACGATAAGGCATCTGCCAGATACCGCCACCCATATCAAGAGTATCGGTGGCAAGAGGAGTGCCTTCGTAATGGTCTCGCATACATGCCTGCACCTCCTGGACAGAGACCTTGTGGTCGGGAACAATCCACAAAGGCATATCTTCGGCATCTTTATCTTTACCCAATGCCCATGGGAGATAACGGTCGAAGCCCTTGTCAAAATGACGGAAGAAACTCCAAACGCGTGCGTCGCAGAATCGGCGCCCGCCGAAATCGGGAGCTGCATATACCCACTTCCAAGAGAAATCGGCGTCCTTGCCAGTAAACCATCCCTTAGAACGAGCAAAGCTGATTACATCCTTGGAATAAAGGACATTCTTCTTGTCCTTCATATTGAATTTGCCTATGCGGCTCTGGTTGGCATGGGCACAAATGGCATTGTCGGGAATACGCATAGCCACCCAAACCACGCTCTTGGAACCAGGTCCCTTGCCCATCATCTCCATAATCCAGGCCTCGTTGGGGTCACAGATGGTAAATGTCTCGCCACTACTATTGAAGCCGTAAGTCTCTGCCAGCGTAGTCATTACCTCAATAGCTTCGCGGGCCGTACGGCTACGCTGAAGCGCGATGTATATAAGGCTACCATAATCAAGAATACCGGTAGGGTCTATCATCTCTTCACGTCCACCATAGGTGGTTTCGCCAATAGTAACCTGATATTCGTTGATATTGCCAATCACATTATATGTAACAGGTGCCTCGGGGATGGCTCCATGATATTCACCATTGTCCCAATCATAAATCTGGCGCATAGTTCCCTTGGGATGAATTCCCGCAGGATAGTGGGCAAGATTGATGAACATGCCATAATCATCGGCATTATAAGTGCAGATGACCGAACCATCGGTAGAAGCCTGTTTTCCCACTATAAAATTGGTACAGGCCATACTGCCTGCACTCACCAATGAGAAGATGAATGCTATGATATAACGATACATAGGCGAAAGATTAACAGGCTTTGAAACTCATATCAAGGCCCTTTACAGAATGAGTAAGAGCACCGACAGAAACATAATCTACACCTTGCTCGGCATAGCTGCGAATGGTATCAAGGGTTATATTGCCACTCGATTCAACCTCATAACGATGATTGATGAGGTCTACAGCCTTCTTAGTATCTGCCACAGTAAAGTTGTCAAGCATGATACGATTTACACCGCCACATTCAAGGACCTGATTGAGCTCATCGAAATTACGAACCTCAATCTCAATCTTCAGGTCAAGGTTGCGTTCCTTAAGATAAGCATGACAACGGTTGATAGCGTTGGAAATACCGCCAGCAAAATCAATATGATTGTCCTTGAGTAATATCATATCAAAAAGACCGATACGATGGTTTACGCCACCGCCAATCTTGACTGCCATCTTTTCAAGCATTCGCATACCAGGAGTGGTTTTACGTGTGTCGAGAACATGTGCACCAGTACCTTCTATACGTTCTACATAACGATGGGTCATTGTGGCAATACCGCTCATACGCTGCATGATATTGAGCATAAGGCGCTCGGTCTGCAACAAAGACCTTACCTTGCCAGTTACAACCATTGCGATATCGCCACGATGAACCTTGGCTCCATCATTGATGAGTACTTCTACAACCATAGTTGGGTCGAAGCGGGCAAAAACTTCCTTGGCAATTTCTACACCGGCAAGGATTCCATCTTCCTTGATGAGGAGATGAGACTTACCCATAGCATCTTCAGGGATGCAACATAGTGTGGTGTGGTCACCATCACCAATATCTTCTGCAAAAGACAAATCAATCAGTCTGTCTATTAATTCGTTAACACTCTGCATGACTTGAATAATTTTATTTGACACTAAATTAATGAGTTATTTCAACTTTGTGGGCTCTACCTTCAACGTCCTATCAATTTGCTGCACTTGCCCAGAAGCGCTTTGTGGGAGGGACAAAGGTTTGCGGGGGATTGGGGGCACATTAACCGGACGTATTTCCGATGTGTCTGCATCATTCGGTAATGTAGCCGGCTGTGGCTTGGAGTGCATTCTTACCAATTGTATGTTATTGATAAACATAAGCTGCAAAGTAGTAGCCGACTCCAGTTGGCTTTGGCTCTTGCTCAAAATAAAGTAGCCACGAATCTCCTTAATGCCTACCCGCCCATAATCAGACAAGTTTACCGTCTGATGACATGGCATAGAAACTTGAGTGAAAGAAGAAACGATGCTGTCATTTGCCAATGTGATAGCAAGAAGCACACAAGCATTGCGCATTCCGTCTTGATAGATGAAATTACAATTAAATGCCAATGCAAAGGCATCGCCAGCATGATATGAGGTATCACACTTTATAACAAAGCTCTTCTGATTGAATGGAGCTTGGGGAATAAGTGTAAGAGAACGCGTTTCGCTCCATACATTGGCAGTATCTCCTGTCGCACCCAATGTGCCAAGACTGCCCAACTCTGATGTCGACACTCCCAAAGAGCCTGCCTCAGCGCGCAGGCGGTCCTCAAGTTTGTCATATATCTTAGAAAGCTCGTCGGTATGACGCATATAATAGGTCAGCGAACGGTCAAACTGCTCCTGTGTAATCCCATGTTTGCGAAGAACCGCATCCTCATAAATACGCTCCCATTCTCCAGGGTTCCCCTGCTGAGAAGCCAAACTCTTAGAAAGATGATAGTCGTACATAACATCCTCCATTTCTCCACGTGACAGAATGTCTGAAGGCAAGGATGGCTTACATCCTTGCATAAATATAAGCAGAAATGAAACGGATATAAAGGAGAGCACCTTACCTAACATCCTTTTATTTTTGTTCTGAATTATCAACATCCTTCTTGTTAGATTGGGAAAAAAGAGATAAGGTCTCAAGCTCTTTGCGACAAACTAAGAGCAACATAACCACACCTACGCTAATGCAAGCATCAGCAAAGTTGAACACGGGTGAGAAGAAAATGAATTCAGAGCCGCCAACCATTGGAACCCATGAAGGCCACGTCGTTACGATGATTGGGAAATAGAACATGTCTACCACCTTTCCCATCAGGAATGGAGCATATCCAGTGCCAAAGGGAACAAGAGAGGAAACGTCAAATGGGGTTGAAGCATCGAAGACAAGCCCATAGAACATAGAGTCAAATATATTTCCTGCAGCCCCGGCAAATACCATAGACAACAAAATGATATAACAATAGCGGGCACGTACTTTTATCTGGCGATGAATATACCAACCTATAATGCAGATAGCAGCTATACGCAATAGGCTAAGCAGGAACTTGTTGATAAACGTCATGCCATACGCCATACCATTGTTTTCCACGAAATCGATATAAAACCAATCAGTTATATGGATGGCATCACCCAAGCACATATTAGTCTTGACCAGAATCTTGATAATCTGGTCAATAACCAATAGCACCACAATAAGCAGAACCGAGAGACGTCCTCGGGTCACAACATTTCTAATATCCTTCATTTTATTGCTTGCGAGCATTTTTTGACGCCACGCTCAGAGTGGCATGGGGCACCGCGCGTAAACGCTCCTTTGGTATAAGCTCACCTGTCATACGGTCTATACCATAGGTTTTGTTGTCTATACGAATCAATGCCGCCTCCAAACCTTGGATAAACTTCTGATGCCGTGCCGCCATCTCCACCAACTGTTCCTTGGATTGAGTAAGACTGCCCTCCTCCAATGCCTTATATGTAGGAGATGTATCATCAACATCATTGGTATCCTGATTCATCAGCCTACGCATTACCTTGTTATAACTCTCACGTGCAACTGCCAGTTTGTCATTAATAATAGCGCGGAACTCCTGGAGCTCTTCATCGCTGTAACGTACCTTAGTTTCCATGCATCGGTGATTTAGGTTAACCATGACGCAGACATCGCTTGACAACTGCGCCATGGTTGGATTATTATTATTAAATTTTAGTTACTTGTATGCGAACGACAAAATTATCGAACTCTACATCTGTCCCAGCATTGTCCTCCACAGAGATACTATCGGCCAAAACTTGAGTTTTCACATAATCCTCGTAGTTGGCAATAGCCTTGGCAATACTGTCATTAGGACTGACCTTTATGGCTATGCGGTCAGTAATTTCAAGACCAGCGTCCTTTCGCATGTTCTGAATGCGATTAATGAGTTCACGTGCCATACCTTCATTGAGCAAATCTTCGGTCAGTTCAACCTCTAATGCCACAGTGAGATTTCCATCATTGGAAACGAGCCATCCAGGGATATCCTCGCTGATAATTTCGACATCTGCCACATCAACGGTGACAGGAGCACCATCGATATCAAACGAAATGCTACCATTCTGTTCCAACAATGCTATCGCGTCTTGATCCAAGCCATCCATATGGGCAGCTACACTCTTCATCAGCTTGCCGAACTTTTTGCCCATCACGCGGAAGTTGCACTTTACCTTCTTCACGAGGAATCCAGAATTCTCTACAAAGTTGACCTCCTTGACATTCACCTCATTCTTAATAAGGTCTTTGACAGCGCAGATACGCTGCTTCTGCTTGTCATCGATGGCAGGAATCATCAGTTGGGCCAAAGGCTGACGAACCTTGATGTTAACTTTACGACGGAGAGCCAAAGTCATGGATGTTATCTTCTGAGCGATATCCATGCGGGCTTCAAGTTCGGCATCGATGGCCTCGGTATCAGCCACTGGATAACTCTCCAGATGCACACTCTCCATCTTTCCACCAAGGTCGTGATAGAGACGGTCCGCATAGAACGGAGCAAAAGGCGCAACGAGCTTGGCTACAGTCATCAGACATGAATAAAGTGTCTGATAGGCGTTGAGCTTGTCACTGTCCATTTCTTTGCCCCAGAAGCGTTTACGGTTGAGGCGTACATACCAGTTGCTCAAATCATCGTTGACGAAATTGTCTATCAAACGGCCTGCTCTTGTTGGATCATAATCATTCAACTGCTTGCAGACATTAATAATCAAGGAATTGGCCTTGGAAATAATCCAACGGTCAATCTCTGGGCGTTCTGCCAGATTGCCTTGGTTGAGCATGGTCTCTGGGTCAAAACCATCAACGTTGGCATAAAGAGCCAGGAAGCTATATGTATTATATAATGTACCGAAGAACTTGCGACGAACTTCATCCACGCCTTCAGGATCGAACTTGAGATTATCCCATGGCTCGCTGTTGGTCATCATATAAAAGCGTACAGGGTCAGCACCATACTTCTCCATCATTTCAAATGGATTGGTCACATTGCCCACATGCTTACTCATCTTATTGCCTTTGGCATCAAGAACCAAGCCGGTAGAAATAACATTCTTGAATGCTACACTATCGAATATCATTGTAGCAATAGCATGAAGCGTGAAGAACCATCCTCGAGTCTGGTCGACTCCTTCGTTGATAAAGTCGGCTGGGAAATAGGCTGGAGGTATTGGCGTTCCTTCGTAATCAGAGTGTATCATAGCCTGACGATCGGCTTCTGTACCGCGTGCCATATCTCCCTCGAATGGATAGTGCAGCTGGGCATAGGGCATAGAGCCACTATCAAACCAAACATCTATCAGGTCGGTTTCACGATACATTGGTTTACCTGCGGCATTGACAAGCACGATATTGTCCACATAAGGGCGGTGGAGGTCTATACGGTCATAATTCTCCTGAGAATAATCTCCAGGAACGAATCCATTGTCTTTCAGAGGATTGCTCTTCATCACGCCAGCCTCTACCGAGCGCTCAATTTCATTGTAGAGTTCTTCGACACTACCGATACACTTCTCGTTACGATTGGAATCGCGCCAAATAGGGAGCGGCGTACCCCAGAAACGAGAACGCGAAAGGTTCCAGTCGTTGAGGTTCTCCAGCCAGTTGCCAAAGCGTCCACTTCCTGTTGACTCGGGCTGCCAATTGATGGTCTTGTTGAGTTCCACCATTCTCTCTTTAGCAGCGGTATCTTTGATAAACCAAGAATCAAGAGGATAGTACAAAATTGGCTTGTCCGTACGCCAGCAGTGAGGATAATTGTGCACATGCTTCTCTGTACGGAGAGCCTTACCCTCCATCTTGAGTTCCATACACAATACCACGTTCAGGTCTTCGGCCTTGTCGGATGCAGCCTTGTCCCATACTCCGTTCTCGTTGAAGCGTGGATCATAAGCATTCTTGACATAATCACCCGCATGGTTAGCATACAAATCTTTGTCCACACAAGCATTGACAAAGTTAGTATCCAGGTCTTCAATGAGATAGAACTTACCCTGCAAATCTACCATCGGACGAGTCTCGCCCTTTTTATTAATAAGGTATAGTGCCGGAATATTGGCATCTTTGGCTACCTTGGCGTCGTCGGCACCGAACGTAGGAGCAATGTGAACAATGCCAGTACCGTCGTCTGTGGTCACATAATCGCCCAAGATTACGCGGAAAGCCTGGTCATTCATTTCAACAAAACGGTCACGACCATCCTCGCTGGCAAAAACCTTTTCCGGATGAGCCTCGGCATAATCGCTTACAAAGGCGGGTGACAGATCATTAAGTTTCTCGCAAGGCTTGACCCACGGCATGAGCTGGCGATAGTGGTATCCTTCAAGTTCAGTACCCTTCATGCGGTCCACGATGCGCCAAGGGCATATCTTCTTGTCTTTGTCAAATGCAGGCAGTTCTCCCTCTTTGGCTTCATGATCGGCCTTGAGGTATGAAGTCACGAGGTTTTCGGCCATAATCATGGTCATAGGCTCGCCCGAATAGGGATTATATGTCTCCACAGCCACATAGTCAATCTTGGGGCCTACGCAGAGCGCCACATTGGAGGGCAATGTCCATGGAGTGGTAGTCCATGCCACAAAGTATGGAGTTCCCCACTTGGTCCACTCCTCTTTAGGATTGACGATTTCAAACTGAGCTGTTACGGTAAGGTCCTTGACATCGCGGTAGCATCCCGGCTGATTGAGCTCATGACTCGAAAGACCGGTTCCGGCACCGGGGCTGTAAGGCTGGATAGTATAACCCTTATAGAGCAGTCCCTTATTATAAAGCTGCTTGAGAAGCCACCAAAGGGTCTCAATGTATTTGTTGTCGTAAGTGATGTAGGGATGGTCAAGATCTACGAAATATCCCATCTCCTCGGTAAGTTGACGCCACTCAGCGGTAAACTTCATTACGTTTTCACGACACTTATGGTTGTACTCTTCCGTTGAGATATACTTGTCCGATGCCTTGTTGTCAATATCTTTTTTGGTAATACCAAGTTCTTTCTCCACACCCAATTCTACAGGAAGTCCATGAGTGTCCCATCCTGCCTTGCGGTGTACCTGCATTCCCTGCATGGTCTTATAGCGATTGAATGTATCCTTGATGGCACGTGCCAGAACATGATGGATACCAGGGTGACCATTGGCTGAAGGAGGACCTTCAAAAAATATAAATTGGGGATTGCCATCACGCTCATCAATACTTTTGTGGAAGATATCATTCTTCTTCCACTCTTCCAATACGCTCTTGTTAACCTCAACAAGATTCAAGCCATTGTGTTCGGCAAATTTCTTAGCCATATTACCTATGTTTGCGTTTAATACCTATTATACCTGTTTTTTTTAATTTGGCAAAGTTACACAAAAAAATCGATGATATGCACAATTTTAGAGGTTTTTTATGTATGGCGCTATCACAAACAAGCATTTAGTGCAGGTTCGGCAATAGGGAACGGCACCAATTGTCTATCAATAGTCCTTTGTACAATAAGCGTAAGTTGTATTAGACGGAAAAAGACAATCTGCCAAAGTTCCAAGTATATTTACAAAGAATTTGTTTTAAGGTTTCCTTCATTCTGAATGATAGCAAGCAGAATGGCAGTGATTCTCAGAAACCGCGCGAAACGTTTGAAAGCTACCTCATAGGGACACAAAGACCGAAACAGGGCCCACAAATAATCCTGATACTGTTTCTTTTAGCAATTAAATCACGAATTGAAAAAATACATATTGGCAACCACTATTTCAGACTTGGATATTATCGATTCACGATGCAATTTGCATTTGAAAACGTCCTTAACGATGTTTCCTCCATTTTAATGTCATAAACAATGCGTCAAATTCGAGTTGTCTGCAAAAAACAATTGGGCAAAATGCATGTCTCGATGCACTTTGCCCAATACTAATTTCTGCCGACACACAGTTCGGCAATTCCATACTTTTCAGCTGGCCTATACAGACTTATAGCCCTTTGTGCTAATGGTTTCAATTACTTCCTTGATACCCATCTCCTTGCCGTCTGGGCTACGGTGAGCTGCCTCATGATGGGCGGCTTCGATTTCTTCTTCAGACACGGTGTATCCAAAGAACTTGCCCTTAAACTCGGCTACAGCCCAACCAATGAGGGCCACAACGAACAATGCTAATACGCAAAAAAATACATTCATATTTGTCTATCTGTTTTTTATAGGTGCAAAATTAACAAATAATACTGAAACTAAAGGCGTTTTGACCTTAATTTTTATCATCACTCAAACATTTGCCATTTATAGGTCGAATACGTAGCCTATCGTAGAGCAAAGCAGCACGATGAGCACGTAGAAAACAAAAAGATGTCCACCACTTCTAAATCCTGCTACCAGCGAATTGTAGGCGCCCGCCAGTCCATCTATTTTTCCCGCCCCTACTCCAAATGTGAGCCCTGATATAATCAATGTCACGCAAGTGACCGGCACGAGACAATGAAGGAAACTACTATGATTGACAGTACCCGTAGCCGTAAGCAGCAAGGGCTGAGGCAAAAGGGTAAGAAGGGCCATTATCACTACGACAATGGTCAATTCGAGCATTACCACGCGCAGGGCAAACCGTTCTTTTACTCCAAGCGGACGGCGGAGCCTGAACAGTTGGCTCTCTGTCAAAGGGCCATATGCCATAACACCCAACACGAGCCAGATAAGCAAAGGCGACGAGAGGGTGTATACAAACCTGCCGAACAACCAGCGTATGCCTTCTGCGCTCAGGAGCGAGCGTAGGTCTGCCGTGGGATTTAGTGCTGTAAGTATCCATGAGAGCAGCACAAGCATTATCCAAGCCACCAACAAAGTCAACGCCGTCTGAGGGAGTCTATTCTTCATCGGGATGCAGGTTATCAATGTCAAGTATGCGCAGCTCGAGAGCCCTTACCACCAGTCTCGTGGCATTTACTCCCATACGGTTTCCGTCGGGGAAGAGTTTTTGTACCAGCTCATTCTGACGCTTTTCCAAACTCTTCACGCCAAAAGGCATACCGCGCAGATTGGTAATTTGCTCTTTGGTATACCCCAGGGCAAGATGTCGCAGAAAACGCTCATCGTACTCATCAATCTCATAGTCAATCAGCGACTCGGTACGCATAAGGCTACTCCCGACACTATGTTTGAATCGCTCTACTATCTTCTCGAGTATGGGCTGATTGAAAACCAGACGTTTACCGCTCATACAGCTGGCAACATCACCTCGGGTGAGCAATTCGCCACTCTTCAGAATAATTCCGTCGCAACCAGCATCGAGCACATCCACCCAGAGTTTCTCATTAAGTATCTCTCCTGTAAAGATAAGGACCTTAACCCCTGGATAATTCTCTTTGGTATATCTGCACAACTCAACGCCCACAGTGGTAGAGCCACCAAGGCCCAGGTCGAGCAACACCAAATCGGGCTGATGCTGCTTCATGAGCTTAAAATAGTTCTGCTCATTGTCTGCAGTTCCAATAATTACGGCTTCGGGAATCTCATTTTTGAAGATACCTTCTGTTCCTTTGAGTTCGAGAGGAACATCCTCTACTATGACTACTTGAAATTTTTCCATATCTGTAAGTTGTTACGTTCCTGGTTGAGATTGTACGCCTTGCTGTTTGGCAAAGAATGAGGTGTTTCGCGGAATCACAAGCATCACCAGAATGCCTGCCTCTGCGGGGCTTGCCTTGATACCACACGCGCGAGCCTGACTTACTTCGCCGAGCTCCCTTATTATCTGTCGACACATCAGATATCTCACATCTTTGGTCGATGGTGTAAAGAGCTGCCGACACTCTTGCTCTGTCAGCTTGACGTTAGGCATGGGTATCCGCACAGTCTGATATTGTCCGTCACCTGTATGGGCAGTCCATGTTACGCGAGCCTGATTAATGCTGGACAATATATCCAACAGCATTTCCCACATTTCACTATCTATGCGCATAGGCGTCTCTGTCTGTCGCAATGCCTGCTGGCTCAATATGTCATAAAGCGACTTATAGTATCCGGTCACCTCGTCGAGAGCATCGCAGTCTATAGGTCTGGTATCCACTATCTGCCTGATACGCGAGGGATAGTACATCGTCTCATGCTTAAGGGTGGAAAGGCAGTTGTCGAGCACACTGTTGCTTACGTGCAGACGCGCCACTTCGTATTGGCGTCGATTGAGCTCATCCGTTTCCATTTCAATGGCATCCCGCTGCTTTTCATCATAGACCACCTGCTGCCGAAGGTCATTGCAAATCTGTACTACAAGACGGTCAAGCTGCCGGACATCATTATCAAATAAAACTTTAGGCATCACCCAGATTTTACTGATTTTTAGCAACTTATTCTCCGGCCGTTCATCTTCCATCAGCAGGTTGTTTATGAGTTTCAGTCTATCCAGACAAAGCCTATACATCAGCCTATAACGATAATAGAATATGTAGTATGCAGGAAAAAGGACAAGCAGCAAGAGTATCAGAATGATAATAGCAACATTCTTGTTTGTTTCTGCCTTCTGCATAACCTGCACATAGTTGCTCAGCGACTGGTCGGCACTGTGCAGGCGGAACAGCTGGGTATATGCCTGGTTATTGTATTCATAGAGCTTCCATCTGTGCAGCGCCAAGGCAGCTACCGCTATCTCATTGCGCATATTTAGAATAGTAGTATAGTCAGCCTCTACCCCACTCCGGAACCACTTTAATTCAGCCGCCTCTTTGCCTGTACTGTCATAAATAGCCATCAAATCGACAGAAGTCTGGTGCTTATGCGTATAACCCCGTCTGCCATTAAGTGCTTGCATACAGCTATCGGCCATAACGAGTGCTTGGTGGTAGCGTCCGTCAACATTGCATTGATAGATGGAGTCAGCATATTTGCGAACTTTATCAGACATGTCGTGCCCGAATGTGGTAGATACTGTCAAAGACATAAAAAGTCCTATAAACAATCTCACAACACCCATCGGAAGTCTGAACCAGAATCTGCTACCCGTGCCGGTATTCTCTGCCCCGATTGCACATTGGGCGAAGATAGGACTTACCTTCTTGTATTTTTCAATAATTCCCTTGCAATTCATCAGTCCAAACCCATGCCCTTTTCCGTCTTGCACAGCGCCGGAGGTATCTACTATCGGCTTATGGTCAAAGAGATGCTTCAACTGAGTATCACTCATCCCGGGTCCAGTGTCGCAAATACTGATTTCGGCATAAGTGTCATGGCGTATTGCATAGATTTCCACATGCCCATCTTCGGGAGTGAATTTACGTGCATTGTCCGCCATCGTATTTATCATAAATAGCGTGAGGGTCTTGTCTGCCTTGACCGTCAGGTCGGTCTTTTGTATATCGAGAGAGATTCCTTTAAGCTGAAATCCCATCTTGCTTTTGGCCACGATATCAAACAATGATTGGAGGGCAAAACTTTCGATGTGTAGATTGAGTTGGCCTTGGCGCAGTCTTATCCAATCGGTCAACACTTCGTTATACTTATTGATTTGGTCTGTGAGTTCAGCGATATACTCTATTCGTTCGTTGTTGGTATCACCTACCTTGCGTAGCATTCTTACTTCATGAAGCATGCGGTCGATAAAGGGTGTTATGCTGGTTACCAAAGATAACTTGGCCCTCTGTTCGAGATTGCGGCGACGGTTCTGCGTCAGGTGCAACTTTTCTATCTCTATCATTTCGCATATCTCGTCGCTCTTCTCCATCTGCCGATTCATTTGTCGGTCATTGAGTTCTTTCCATTTACGCAGGGACATAAGCAACGATTCAATATCACTGCTTCGGTCGTTTTTTTTTCTCTTCAGGTAAAGGACTATGAGCAGGGTTACCAATACTACAAGCACTACAAGTATAGCTGCTATCATCGAGTTGAGCAGTTTGGCCGACTTGTCCAACTGCTCGGCACGCGCCTCAAGCTGCCGGTCTTGTCGCGTTTTCTCCTGCATGTCGAGATAGATATTGCGGTTATAATCACTGTTGGGTTTGTCATCGATGGCAGAATAAGCCAGTGACAGTTGTTCCCGAATAGAGGCTACCAGGTCAGGGGCGCGCTCTATAACTGTGTCTTCCTCAAGAGCGTTATGCAGACAAATGAGTGACGAGCGGTAATCATTGAGTGCCCAATAACATTTTGCAAGAGTACGATAAGCACCTGCAGTCTGATAGACGTCACCATAATGCTGGAAAATATGCAGCGCACGCTGCGCGAGATTTCCTGCAAAGAGCGAATCGGGCATATCATCATTGTTGATATAACTCATCGCAGGCTGGTTATTATCTAAAAGTCTGGAGAGTGCACGGGTATCTACGAGGTGCTCACTCATGCCCTGCAGAGCCTGAGCTTCAAAGAATGGGATACCCTCTTGGCGGGCAAGGACATAACACTTGATAAGACTTTCGAATTCAAGTTGTTCGACTTTCTCCTGAGTCCGCGCACGAATGATACCTCCCGAACCTACATTATATAAATAATTGAGAAGTTGTAGGGTGTCTTCTTTAAGATAGTCGCTCTGGGAAAGGTGGGCCAGTTCGTCATGCGACTGGTTGGGCAGTCCCATGTAATAAAAATAGACCGAGGCAACGATGTAAAACTCTGAACAGGCATAAGCAAAACGATGTTGCTGGTGTGAGTTAAGCAGACGGCTTTCCTCCTCTATCCGGTGCAGCCGACCAAGAGCCCTCTCCCTATAAACATAGAAATCCTTGTTATAGGATTTACGTTGGCAGAGGCGCATCATCTGCACGTCAGCAACGAGCAATTCCACCTGATTGTTAGTTATCCTGTCGAGGTTTCCAATGAGCGTTTTCACACTGTCATAGTCCATCTTTGCCATACTGACAAAGGCAAGATGATTAAGGGCTTCCGCTTTTCCGTCCGGGTAGTCAGACGACAGCTGCAGGGCCTGGCGTGCATAGTAGGCCGTGCTGTCCAGGTTACGATAATGGTAGGCATAGGCTTGCGAGTTGAGACCGTCTATGCGTCCTGCCGTGGGATTTGTGCACGACATAAGCCATGAAAGGCTCCATATACCGACGAGCGATATAATAAAGCCTTTCAGGAAACGAGCATACTTTGGGTTTGCCTTTATGTCGTCATTGCTATTCATTGCGTAAGCCTATACTGGCTGGATATTTGGTTATTGGCGCGCCTTGGCGATATAACCTAATGCCTCAACACATTTGTCTGTAATAGCCTGCCAATTGCCTTGGGCTATCACATCCTTTGGAAAGAGCTTGCTGCCCATGCCGACACAGAGTACCCCACTCTTAATCCATGCGGTGAGGTTGTCTTCTTCGGGACTTACAGCCCCTGTCACCATGATATTACTCCAGCGCAAAGGCGCCATGACATTTTTAACGAACGACGGTCCGCCCACATTTCCTGCGGGGAACACCTTAGTCACATCACAGCCAGCAGCCTGGGCGTTGCTGATTTCACTTACCGATCCGCACCCGGGGCTGTAAGGGACAAGGCGACGGTTGCAGACAGTAGCTATCTCAGCGTTGAAATTGGGGCCGACAATGAAATTGGCGCCAAGTTGCATATACAGGGCTGCAGTGGGGGCATCTATTACAGTGCCTGCTCCCAAAATCATTTCCGGGCAGGCTGCAGCAGCCCATTTTGCGAGTTCTCCAAATATCTCATGGGCAAAATCACCACGATTGGTAAACTCGAATACTCTTACCCCTCCCTTGTAGCAGGCACTGATTACCTGCTTACATATCTCTAGGTCGCTATTGTAAAAAACAGGCACCATACCGGTATCATGCATGGCCTGTATCACTTGAACTTTATTAAATCTTGCCATAATTGTATTTTTTTTGTTTTTATCGCTGCACTCTTCCAGAAGCATCGCCACCAGCAAGGTTCTCCACCTCTTCTCGGCTTACCATATTAAAATCGCCCGGTATCGTGTGCTTCAGGGCTGATGCAGCTACAGCGAACTCCAAAGCACGCGCTTGGTCTCCGTCATATGCAATGAGGCCATGTATCAATCCACCCGAGAACGAGTCTCCTCCACCCACGCGGTCAATTATGGGAAGTATGTCATAGTGCTTGCTTTCATAAAACTGCTGCCCATCATAACTCAGCGCCTTCCATCCATTGTGCGATGCCGATTTGCTTTCCCTCAATGTACTCACTACGTACTTGAATCCGAATTCTTGCATCATTCCCTTGAATATGCCATAATATCCATGAGCATCAGTCTGACCCTTTTCCACATCTGCGTCGGGAGTAAAGCCCAAACAGAGCTTTGCATCTTCCTCATTACCTATACACACATCTACATACTGCATGAGTGGACGCATCACTTGCTGTGCCTTGGCAGATGTCCACAGCTTCTTGCGGAAATTGAGGTCGCAACTTACGGTCACACCATGACGCTTGGCAGCCTGACATGCCATAAGGGTAAGCGTGGCAGCCTTGTCGCTGATGGCGGGCGTAATGCCGCTCCAGTGAAACCAGTCGGCGTCTTTCATAATCGCATCAAAATCGAAGTCCTCGGCAGTAGCCTCGGCCATTGAGCTTCCGGCACGGTCATAGATTACCTTGGAGGGACGCATCGATGCTCCGCTTTCCAGATAGTAAATACCCAATCTATTGCCACCACGGGCTATATAATCGCAGTGTACCCCATAGCGTCGGAGGGCGTTAAGGGCACACTGGCCAATTTCATGTTCGGGAAGTTTGCTAACGAAATAAGCCTCGTGTCCATAGTTGGCGCAACTTACTGCCACATTGGCCTCGCCGCCTCCATATACTACATCAAAGGAATCACTCTGAACAAAACGTTTCTGTCCTGGTGACGAGAGACGAAGCATGATTTCGCCCATTGTTACGATTTTTGCCATTTTTCTTATTTTAGATTATCTGTTTATTGTCATCAAGCAAAAGTACACATAATTTATATAATAAGGAAAGAATTGAAGAAAAAAAAACTAATGATGCCATTTTTTAGAGCTGTGTGTTTACACAATTCGGTTATTATTGTTATTTTTGCAATGATTAATCGTTATAACATGTCAGAGAAGATTAGAATCAAGGATATCGCCGAGCGTGCCGGTGTGTCGGTTGGTACGGTTGACAGGGTGTTGCACGGTCGTCCCAACGTGTCGCCATCTGCAAAAGCCAAAGTTGACGCAGTGCTCAAGGAGTTGGACTACAAAGCCAATGTCTATGCCAGTGCCCTGGCGCGCAACCGCTCCTATCGTTTTATCCTGCTCATGCCAGAGTATGAGTCCGAGGCTTATTGGGAAGAAATTGAGCTGGGAGCCGTGAAAGCCAATGATGCCCGTCGCGACTTTCACATAAGTCTCGAGATAGTTTATTTTGACCGTTTCTCCAGTGAGTCTTATGTCAAGCAGTGCCGCTATTGCCTCTCTGCCCGCCCCGATGGACTTATAATCGTCCCGATGGACGAGGAAACAACACGAGCGTTTACCGATAGCCTTCATTCGATGGACATCCCATTTGTTTTGCTTGACTCTTTCATTCCCGACCTTAAACCCCTCGCCTTCTTTGGCCAGGATTCTTTCTGCAGTGGCTATTTTGCCGCCAAGATGCTTATGCTTATAGCGCGTGAAGAGAAGGAGGTGATGCTTATGCGACTGCTGAAAGCCGGGCGCGCAGTAAGTCGTCAGCAGGAAAACCGCGCCGTAGGATTTATGAGCTATATGCAAAAACGGTTTCCCAATGTGCGCGTGAGTTACCTCGACCTTCCCATTGAGCACCGCGACGACCATGAGCTCTATACGGCCATGATAGATTCATTCTTTGCCCTGCATCCAGACATCCATCACTGCATCACATTCAACTCCAAGGCATATATAGTAGCCGATTACCTATTGGCGACGCATCGCAAGGATGTCCAGATTATGGGATACGACATGGTCAACCGCAATGCGATGTGCCTGAGGGAAGGCACTATCTCTTTCCTTATCGCCCAACATGCCTTTCTGCAAGGCAGTCTCTGCGTAGAAACGCTGTTCCAATCGGTAGTGCTCCACAAGGAGGTAACGACTGTCAACTATATGCCGATAGAGTTGATTACACGCGAGAATATGGATTTTTACCGACGCAGCCTTTAGTATCATGACAAGTAATAAAAAAGGCCTGCTGGCACTTTCGCCCCTTGTAGTGTTCATCACGTTCTACCTCTCGCTATCTCTTCTGGCGGGCGACTTCAACCGCGTGCCTGTTACGGTGGCGTTTATGGTGGCGAGCGTCTATGCCGTATGTATTTCGGGCGGCCATACGCTACAGGGACGTATTGATATCTATAGCCGTGGAGCTGGTTCCGGACGTTTGCTGCTCATGCTATGGATATATGTATTAGCCGGTGCTTTTGCCTCGTCTGCCAAGGCCATGGGCAGCATCGATGCCACTGTGGCTATGGCGCTCCATGCACTTCCTTCCAACTTGCTGCTTCCGGGACTATTTGTTGCGGCATGTTTCATCTCACTCTCTATTGGCACGAGTGTTGGTACTGTCGTGGCACTTGTACCAGTGGCGGCGGGAATAGCTCTCGATACGGGGGCTTCCGTACCGCTTATGGTGGCTGTCATCGTTGGAGGTTCTTATTTCGGCGACAATCTCTCGTTCATTTCTGACACTACAGTTGTAGCCACACAGACCCAAGGCTGTAGGATGAGCGACAAGTTCAGAGTCAACCTGCGTATTGTGGCGCCTGCGGCAATTGTACTGCTGGCCGTCTATGGTTTTATGGGACGTGGCATAGCGTCTCCATCAGCCATTGAACCCATCGATTGGATACGCATAGTACCCTATGTAGCCGTACTGGTTATGGCCTTGCTTGGAATGAATGTTATGGCTGTACTAAGCCTGGGCATAGCCCTTTGTGCTATCATCGGAATCGCAGTGGGAGCCTACGACTTCTTCGGACTCCTTGATGCTATGGGCAGCGGTATCACATCTATGGGCGAACTGGTCATTATTGCTATGATGGCAGGCGGATTGCTCGAAATCATAAGTGAAATGGGCGGAGTTTCCTATCTTATAGACCGACTTACTGCCAAGGTGCACACCAAGCGCGGCGCCGAACTGTCAATTGCGGCCATGGTGAGCATGGTCAATCTCTGTACCGCCAACAATACTATAGCCATACTCACCGTAGGTGATATCTCCCGTCGTATAGGTGACAGATTTGGAGTGGACAATCGCAAGGCAGCATCCATACTCGACACGTTCTCGTGTATGGTACAGGGCATGCTTCCTTATGGCGTGCAGATGCTGCTCGCAGCAGGACTGGCTCATATCAGCCCGATGTCCATTATACCTTATTTATATTATCCCATGGCTATAGGAGTGGTAGCTCTCGGAGCCATCATCTTCCGATATCCTCGAAAATACAGTTGATATGGATATAGTAAAACGAAATCTCTTTGCGCTCATACGCTCTGGTGCATTAGGTGAATATACCAGACTTGAACCAATGACTCCTTGCAAGTGGAGGAAGTTGGGAGATATGGCACTTAGCCGTGGTGTGGCTTCTACCGTCTCCCTCGGACTGAGACACCACCAGTATGATCAGGGGTTGGGAATTCCTTCACTACAATTGGGCGATGGCGAAGTGACTTCGGCGCAGACTGCCATTCCCATGCGACAAGCCTCCATGGCAAACCTATGGCTTAACCACCAACTTAAAAGAATACGCAACACAGAGCGACATGCTATAGACACATCAGTAGATACCTTGCAGATACTTGATATTCTACTCTCATCCATTACAGCAATGATGGGACAGGATGCGTCACTCAGACATCTCGTGCAACTTGCCGTCTATCTTCGTACAAGGGGAGACAAGGTCGATTTTGTCAAACTTGACCGCTGGTTGCAGAAACTTCATGTGACAAGGGCAGCAGCATTACAAGGCAGTTTCCTTATCACGGCAATGGGCTTTGAACCCGATGAGCTGCCATTTGTTCACTCTTCGGAGCCCCGGGCAGAATTCTTGCTTGACTACGCCCTGTCCCATGGACAGCACGAGTACGAAGCCTGGCATCTCAGCGACACCAAACCTCTCTTCATACGCAACAACCCCAAAGCACTTTGGCGCAGGGTGCGTCGGTGTACAAGATATATGCGTTATGCGCCATTAGAGACCATTAGCTATCTATTTCTATCAATGGCGCGTTCTATTGCCGAAGTTGAGGAGTAGAACAAGTTCGTAAATAGCACCCCATATTAAAGGAGAATCTTAATAAATGGGCAAACATCATGCTCAACCGCAATGTTTGTTGGCACATATAGCGCAACAGAAATCGAAGCCGATGACAAATACAGATTGTTAGGCGGTAATGACGGTACTGTGATTGCAAATGTCAGTGAAACCGGCACACTCAAAGGTACCCGCTGCTACTTTTTGTTCCCATCTGGTTCGCAGCAGGTTAACAAAAGCATAGGCTTGGACTTACCTACAGCCATCCACCCCAACACCTATACCGAGAAACAAGCCAATGGAGTGTATACATTGCAAGGCATAAAGATAAACGATACCACCAACCTACCTTCTGGCATCTACGTAAGAAACGGCAAAAAGTTCATTATCAAATAAATTCACATCTATGAAAAAAGAATATATACATCCGGAGATAATTCGCATTACATTGCCATCCGATTTATTGGGCCAAAATTTTGCCACTTCGTCTGGAGTAAGCGCAAGCCCAGGAAATGCACGCGCTCCACTCCATCACCATTCGGAAGACAACAATGACCCAGAGTGGGATTGACAAGTTAACAACAAGCACTACCTTCAAGCACGCCTCGCATACCAAGGCGTGCTTTCTTGTTATTGCCACGCAATAGGATTGGATGTTTCAGCTCTGTTTGACTATATATATTAACAACAATAGTTATGAATTGTGTAAAAAAATGGACCGAAGTTAGCATATTGTCTATTTTTATCTTTACCTTTGCATAGATATCGCAACTATCACACGATAGCAATAATTTGCGATAAAAGAAAAAAGAATAATAAGCAACAAACAGACTATGGAATATATAGAAACCGAAATTCAAGGTGTATATATTATTAAGCCCAAGGTGTTTTTTGACGCTCGAGGATATTTCTACGAGGCTTGGAAGCAAGATGAATTTGAGCAGAATGTCGGGAAAATCAATTTTGTACAGGACAATGAGTCCAAATCGGGATACGGCATTCTCCGTGGTTTACATTACCAGGAGGGCGAGTATTCGCAAGCCAAGCTGGTAAGAGTAATTAAGGGCAAAGTGATAGATGTTGCCGTTGACTTGCGTAAGAATTCACCGACATTCGGCCATCATGTGATGGTGGAACTAAGCGAAGAAAACAAACAACAGCTCTTTATTCCCCGCGGATTTGCACATGGTTTCCTTGTGCTTAGCGAAGAGGCAATCTTTACCTATAAGGTGGACAACATCTATGCCCCCCAACACGAGGCGAGCATAAGATGGAATGATGAAACATTAGGAATAGAATGGCCAATTGACCCTGACAAGGTGATAACAAGCGCCAAGGACTTGGCGGGCAAATCATTTAAGGAAGCTAAATTATTTGAATAATGAATATAGCAATAGTTGGAACAGGTTATGTAGGTCTTGTGTCAGGCACATGCTTTGCAGACACGGGCGCTACAGTTACATGTGTCGATGTAGATGCCAAGAAGATTGAACGCCTGAAGAACGGACAGATTCCTATCTACGAACCCGGATTGGATGAACTGGTAACAAAGAATATCAAAGCAGGCAGATTGAAGTTTTCGACATCATTGGCAGATATTATCAATGACCAGCAGATTATTTTTTCGGCTGTAGGCACCCCACCCGACGAGGACGGCAGCGCCGATTTGAAGTACGTGCTTCAGGTGGCCAAGACCATTGGCGAAAACCTCAATAAATATATGGTAGTGGTGACCAAGAGCACAGTGCCCGTGGGCACTGCCAAGAAAGTCAGAGCCACTATCCAGCAAGAACTTGACCGCCGAGGCGTAGACATTACCTTTGATGTGGCCAGCAATCCTGAGTTTCTCAAGGAGGGCAATGCCATCAAAGACTTCATGAGCCCCGACCGTGTAGTGGTAGGCGTAGAAAGCGACCGGGCCAAGGAGCTTCTGACAAGATTGTACAAGCCCTTCCTGCTCAACAATTTCCGCGTCATATTTATGGATATTCCCAGCGCCGAAATGACCAAGTATGCCGCCAATTCGATGCTTGCTACACGTATTTCTTTTATGAATGACATCGCCAATCTCTGCGAGAAAGTTGGAGCCGATGTCAATATGGTCAGAGCGGGCATAGGAAGCGACACGCGTATCGGTCGTAAATTCCTCTACGCAGGCTGCGGATACGGCGGAAGCTGTTTCCCAAAAGATGTCAAAGCCCTTATCAAGACCGCCGACGACAACGGATATTCCATGGAAGTACTCAAAGCCGTAGAACGTGTCAACGAGCAACAGAAGCGTGTCTTGTTTGACAAGCTCACATCTGTCTTTTCCGGCGAATCCCTCAAGGGCATAACTGTTGCCCTGTGGGGCCTTTCGTTCAAGCCCGAGACCGATGATATGCGAGAGTCTACCTCACTGGTAATCATCAAGAAACTGCAGGAAGCCGGCTGCCGCATCAAGGTGTATGACCCTGTGGCTATGGATGAATGTCAGCGAAGAATTGGCGACAGCGTTGAATACGCTACAGATATGTATGACGCCGCCAATGGTGCAGACGCGTTACTGTTACTTACCGAATGGAAAGAATTCCGTCTGCCTAATTGGGACGTTATAGGCAAGATTATGAACCGCCGCATACTGCTTGATGGTCGTAACATCTTCGAACCCAGCGAACTTGAAGCAGCTGGCTTTGTTTATCACTGCATTGGACGATGAAGAAGTTTACAATCTTTGCAGCTACCTTGCTGCTAATCTTGTCGTGCAGCCAACAGCCGCACACCAAAAAGATTATACAGGAAGACAGGGCTGCCAAAAGGATGCTACAGGGAATCTGGATAAACGAGGACGGAGAAGACGTTGCCTTCCGGGTTAAGGGTGATACCATTTTCTACCCCGACACAACAAGTCTGCCTGTCTATTTCCAGATTATCGACGACACGCTGGTACTGCATGGTGCCAAGGAGGCCAAATATCACATCCAGAAACAAGCGGAGCATCTGTTTGTCTTCGAGAACCAGTCTGGAGAGCACATCACCCTGACCAAGAGCGAGGATGCCTCGGACATCTACTACTTCGGCAGCCGCAAAACCATTGCGCTCAACCAGCGACAGCTTATCAAGCGCGACAGTGTCATCAAGGCTGGCGAACTCCAGTACCATTACTATGTGCAGGTAAACCCTACAACGTATAAAGTGGTCAAGACTACTTATAATGACGAAGGTGTAGGTGTCGACAATGTGTATTACGACAACATTGTCCACCTGAGCATTTACCAAGGAGCCAAGCGCATCTATTCAAGCAACTTTGCTAAGGGTGATTTCACCGATTTGGTTCCCAAGGAGTATCTTTCGCAGAGTATTCTGAGCGACATCACATTCTACAAGTCCACCGCAGACAGTATGATATTCATCGCTTCGCTGGCCATCCCCGACGCTTCGACGTCGTTCCAAATAAAAGTGATTATATACAATAATGGAAAAAGAAAAATGCAGGTTTTCGATTGAAACCTGCATTTTTCTTTTTGCTATCTATCAGAAACCTCCACAACAGAACAGCACGATAATCTGGGCTGTGAAAATTCTCAAGAACATACTTAACGGATAAACGGTCGAATAGCCTACCGAGGGTTCCTCCTTCGAGCACACCGAGTTGGCATAAGCCAATGCAGGTGGGTCAGTATACGTACCAGCCAGCATACCCATAATGGTAAAGTAGTTGAACTTATACTTCAGGCGTGCTATAGTACCTATAATAAGAATAGGGATGATAGTAATCAGGAAGCCGGTATAAACATATTTGAGACCGTCGCCCTGGACTACAGTATCCCAGAAGTGGGCACCAGCCTTGACGCCAACGGCTGCAAGGAACAATGCCAATCCTATCTCTCTCAACATCATATTTGCCGATGTCGTGGTATATGTAACCAGTCGCATGCGATAACCGAAACGACCGATAAGAATAGCTATGATAAGAGGTCCGCCGGCAATACCCAGCTTGAGAGGCACGGGCATACCTGGTATGGCGAATGGGAGGCTACCGAAGACGATACCTACAATGATACCGATAAAGATGGTCGCAATATTTGGTGCATCAAGACGCTTGATAGAGTTACCCATCAGCTCAGCCACACGATTGACATTGTCCTCGGGACCGACAACCATGATGCGGTCGCCTACATGGAAGTGGTGACGACGACTGGCAAAGAGGTCGATACCCTGGCGGGTGATACGGGTAACGTTGACGCCATGTACACTGGAGAAGTGCATCTTGCCCAGGGTCTTACCGTTCATCGAGGGATTGGTAATTACAATACGCTTAGACACCAGAGGCTGCTTCTCATTATCCTCAGGGAACGGATTGTCGATAGCAGGGCCGATAAACGCGCGGATAGCTTCGGCATCGTGCTCGGCACACACGATATTCATCTCATCATCCAAATCGAGAATAGTATTCTTGTTAGGAATCACGACCTCGCCATTGTGAAGCAGACGCGAGCACACGATATCACGATTGAGGAACTCGGAAATCTGCTGCAGCTTCTTGCCTGCAAGATAAGAGTTGCTCACCTTCAGGTGCATAGAGAACGGCTTCTCGTGAGGGTTCTCATTTTCCAACGCCTGCAGCTGCTCATTCTCATCCTCCAGACGTATCTTGCAGATGTAGCGGATGGCAATGGTAGCACCGATAATGCCAAGTACACCCAAGGGGTAAGCACAGGCATATCCCGAAGCGATGGAAGGCACCTTGTCTGCAGGGAAGACCGAAGTAAGGGCCTCATTGGCTGCACCCAAACCAGGTGTATTGGTTACCGCGCCATACAACGTTCCGACCATCATCGGCAGATTGTTGACATCCGTAGTATCGAAAAAGAGATAATAGCAGGCAAACATCACGCCAATATTAAGCAGGACAGCTGCCGTGGACAAGAGGTTGAGAGTAACGCCGCCCTTCTTGAAACTCTCAAAAAAGCCAGGGCCAACCTGCAGACCAATCATAAACACAAAGAGGATGAGACCGAAGTCCTGAATAAACGTCAAGATATCGACGGGAGCCGTAAAGCCGACATGTCCAGCAATGATACCTGCGAACAAAACAAAGGTTACACCCAAAGAAATGCCGCAAATCTTGATTTTACCCAACAACACGCCTACTGCAATCACTATCGAAAACAGAAGGACTATGTGGGCAACCGAATTTTGCTGTGTAAAAAGGTTAATGAGCCAATCCATAAATTATATCATTTGTTATTTTCCTACAAAGTTACTGCATTTTTTTCATTTTCATTGTATCATAATTGTTTTTTTTTTAACTTTCACTGCTCCGCAGATCCATTCCAGACTGTTGTTTCCTGCATTTATATTCACTTTAATCAAATATATCCCAAAAGCGAAGCGCGAATTGATAAAATCATGGTTTGATATTATCAATTCATGTTTTGAATAGTTTATTTCAGACTTTGAAACTATCGCCAGCACCATCGCAACTGGTTTTGCCTTGCCGCCACTCTTGATGGAGACATCGCCTCTATACATCAGAAAGGCCGTAACACTCACACTGGAATGTTACGGCCCTCCCCTATCTTCTACCGCCGCGGTCATCTACACAGCGACAAACGTGCTGCTACTTATTAGGCGCAAACAACAGCATCGGAATGTTGGTAGTAGAAAGATATTTTTCCTTATAGGTTCCATCCTCGTAGATACCACCACCGACGAGGTGTATCTCCATCCTTTGGGTTGGCACATCATATACTCCGCACGAATTGGCATTACCATAAAACGCCAGTTGAACCTTGTGACTTTGGCCGCCATAGGTGATATTGTATGCAGGCGCATCAACACCGACGTAGAAAAGGACTGGTGACAAGCCAACGAAATGGATTTTGCACTTCACATCCTGGTAAGGCTGCTGCAACAGGGCTTCCTTGAGTTCGTTGTCGGTAATAAACTCGGCAAATGGCTCCACGGCAAAGTTATGTATGGTCAGCGTGCTGTCGGTATCAATCGTCCAGCTGATATCTACAGTATCGGTTTTGGTCTGATAGTTTCCGATATTCTTCAGATATACCATCTTGCCTGTATGATATCCTCTCACGGTCAAGAAAGCACTTTGGATTTCCTGCTTTGTAAGTTCACGGTACGAGTTGCTTTCATTGCATGATACCATCATCAAGGCCATCATGATAAAACCCGCCAAGACGGCGGCTGTCTTTCTGTTTCTTTTCATTTTCTTGTTATGTTGATAATTATAAATATAGCTTTTTCGCTTTGTAAATGCGACTTTAGGGAAATCTTGCACGGCAAACAGTTAAACAACGTTAACCGCGCCATTCCTCGCACTATCGGCGGATTACGAAATAGCCACAGCGATGTCTCACGCCCCTACTTGTCAAGACATAGAGGTGGTACACGCCAGGAGCAATCTTGCTCACATCCAGAGTCTGCCCCTTCCAGGCGCTTGTCAGGACAGGATTGCCCAGAACATCGGTCACCAGCAACACTACATTGCGCTCCCAAACTTCCTGTGAATGTGGCAAAATCAATTTGCGCCCATCACAGCTGAGTGCCGCAGAAGGATTGGCAAAGGACAAATCGCCCCGAGGCTCCATTTGCAGAGCGCCACTCTCTACACCATATCGATTCATAGCCGTCACAGCATAATACAACCGGTCCGAGTTGCCCACCTTTACCGCATTGCCGCTAACGCGGGCAGCTATAAGATTGCGTCCGTCTGTGATATCTACAGGATGGGAGGGAGACGAATACACATTATAATATATATCCCCACCTGTTACCGTCTTCTGCCAGGTCAGGACATGATTGCGGCCAAGAGCCAAGCATGTAGGGGCAGCGGGTGCAGTGCTGCTGGCCCATGTCATTGGCGGCACAAGGGCCGGTGAGGCGTTATGCTTTAATGTAAAATCGTAAATGCCCTTGGTATTGTCTGTAAAGAACTTGCTCCTGAAGAAGGCGTGCCCCAAACCATACTGGCGCAGCACATGCATCTCGCGCGAGATAATCTCCAGTGGCCAATCTTTCTCCTTGGGTGACAGAAAATAGATGCCCAAGCCAGGAGTGACGATGCGCCCATAGCTGTTTTCGCTCCAATCGATGGCAAATGGAAAGAACTGGCGTCCCTGAAAGTACATCATCGGAAACAGCTGGTCCATCAACCCATCCCGCAGCCATCCTTGTGCATCCTGGCACACGCGCCTATAGGCATTCCATCCATAACTCTGATATCGGGTCAGGTCATCATGCTTGCCAATGGGCGCACTGCTCAGTTTGACATAAGGTTTAATGGGCTTTATACGGTCATGTATCGCCTTGACGATACGAGTAATGAAACTGCGGCCCTGAGTAGGCGTGACTTTGATATTCCAATTCTCAGGATAGCGGATATAATCGAGATGGATTCCATCAACATTATAATTTCTGACTATCTCCTCGCAGATGTCTGCAATATAGCCGGCCGTCTGTGGCATCTCGGGATTGAGAAAACCCTCATCCCCTATCCTCTTCAGCATCTTCAGATTTCGCTTGCGCAAATTGCGGCAACCGGCTCCATTCCATTTGCCAACAGGAATGGCCACCACCCAGGCATGCAGTTCCATGCCACGACGATGACACTCATCGATTGCAAAGGCAAGAGCATCATAACCGGGACTCTTGCCAGGCCGACCGCTCAGACAACCATCCCAAGGCTCGTAGACTGAAGGATAAATAGTGGTGGCACGAATACGCGTCTGCAACAACACCTGATTGATACCCGCCTTTTGCAACTTGTCTAAGATGGCAACCAGTTCCCGCTTCTGCCTGTCTATCGAAGATGGAGTCTGGGCATAAGAGTGCGGCCAGTCTATCCCTCCGATAGTGGTAAGCCAGACTGCCCGCGCCTCATACTTGGGCGAAGGCTGATTGAACTGGGCTAATAACGGCGTATATATGGATATCAGGAGATATAAAAGAAGTAATCTAACTTTCATTGTTCAATTTTTCCGCAAAGATACTTAACTTTTTTGTATTTAGTTTGCGATTAGAACAAAATCTATTAACTTTGCAACAAATATAAGCTAAATTAGCGGAAAGATGATTTCTTTTATAATGGCCTTGATAGCCCTCATACTCGGCTATTGTATTTATGGGCGTATCGTCGAGCGCGTGGCCGGTCCCACCGACAACCCAACCCCAGCCATCAGCCACGCTGACGGCATTGACTATATCGCCATGCCTTCATGGCGGGTTTTTATGATACAATTTCTAAACATCGCCGGAACAGGTCCTATCTTTGGTGCCATTATGGGTGCATGGTATGGTCCAGCCGCCTATCTCTGGATAGTATTTGGCTGTATTTTTGCAGGCGCCACGCACGATTACTTTGTGGGAATGTTAAGCATACGCCACGGCGGTGCCAACATGCCGGCATTGGTGGGCACCTATCTGGGAACAACAGCCAGAAGGATAATGCTCGTCTTCTCTGTCTTCCTGTTGCTCATGGTCGGCGTTGTGTTTGTATATAGCCCGGCTCTACTTCTGAAGAATTACTGCCTCACCACCACATGGTGGGTCATCATCATCTTCGGTTACTACATTCTGGCGACAATCCTTCCCATTGACAAGGTAATAGGAAAGATTTATCCATTATTTGCCATTTCGCTCATATTCATGGCATTTGCACTTATGGTCATGCTATTTGTCAAGATGCCGGCTTTACCCGAGATATGGAGCGATCTGGAAGCCTCTAACAGGAACACCCCTACCTCGCTGTTAGGCACAGATACATTCTTCAGCAACAACCCCTTGTTTCCTTGCCTATTCCTAACTATTGCCTGTGGAGCTATAAGCGGCTTCCATGCCACACAAAGTCCGCTCATGGCGCGCTGCATCACATCTGAGCGTTTGGCACGCCCCATATTTTACGGTGCTATGATAACCGAAGGCATCGTGGCCTTGATTTGGGCAGCAGTATCTTCATACTTCTTCTACTATGGCGGCTGGCGCGAGGTGGTTGACCCGCAGACTATCTGTGATTTCCTGGCACAGGCAAACGATGCTGACAGCAAATCACTGATACAATACTTCACCGCTCCCGACGTAGTCAACAATATCTGTACGGGCTGGCTGGGAGTAATAGGAGGACTGCTGGCCCTGCTGGGAGTGGTCGCCGCTCCAATCACCAGTGGAGACACCGCTTTTAGATCAGCCAGACTCATCATAGCAGAGGCAATGAATGCCAGCCAGAAGCAATTGGGCAAGCGGTTTATGATTGCTTTGCCATTATTTGCCGTCGGACTGGGCTTGCTCGTATGGCAGATAGAAAACAAAGACGGTTTCAACACCATCTGGCAATGGTTCGGATGGTCAAATCAGACTCTGGCAGTCTTTGCCTTATGGACTATCACGGTATATCTGGCCAAGCAGCATAAGTGTCACTGGTTCACATTTGTGCCAGCGGCATTCATGACAATGGTATGTACGACTTACATCCTCATCAGCGACAAAGCCCTGCATCTCCCAGCTGGCTTAAGCTACACATTAGGAGGGCTGCTTACCGCTGCGTTGACGATTATATATATAATATGTTATAAGAAACAAACAACAAAAAGATAACATTTGCATTATGAAGAAAATAGTATTATCATTAACGATGCTTGTTGTCGCACTGACAGCCAGCGCACAGTTTCAACAAGGTAAAGGATATATAGGCGCTTCGCTTAGCGGACTCAACCTATCATACAACAGCGAGAACGGATTGAACCTCGGCGTACAGGCCAAGGCAGGTTACCTGTTTGCAGACAATTGGATGCTCTTGGGCGAGGTAGGCTATGACCACTATGGCAAAGACAAGATAGCTGACCAGGCAGCAATAGGCGTGGGATTCCGTTATTACATCATCCAGAACGGTCTCTTCCTCGGCGCAAATTGCAATTTTGTGCACAGCAATCATAACTACAACGACATTATGCCCAGTGCTGAAGTTGGTTATGCCTTCTTCATCAACCGCTCGGTAACCATCGAGCCTTCAGTGTATTACAAACATTCATTCAAGGATAGCGACCACTCCACAATCGGACTTAAGGTGGGCATCGGCGTTTACCTGTTTGACGATTAATCGCGGTGGAACAGCAATATCCATCGACCCTATTGGAAAAAGCCGTCTCCGAGTTCTCCAAACTACCAGGTATCGGGCGCAAGACAGCACTAAGACTTGTACTGCACCTCTTACGGCAGAGCGAAGAAAGCGTTGACGGTTTCACCAGCGCCATCGGCACTTTGCGTCATAATGTAAAGTATTGCAAGGTGTGTCACAACATCAGCGATACTGACATCTGTCCGATATGCTCTGATGCACATCGCGACACAAGGACAATATGTGTAGTGGAAAACATCCGCGACGTGATGGCGATAGAGAACACTCAGCAATATCGGGGACTATACCATGTCTTAGGTGGCATAATATCCCCGATGGACGGCATCGGCCCTGGAGATATAGAGATAGCTTCGCTCGTAGAACGCGTGGAGCGTGACGATATAGGCGAAATCATCCTGGCACTCAGCCCCACAATGGAGGGCGACACAACCAACTTTTATATATCCAGAAAATTGGCACACACAAATGTGAATATCAGCGTCATCGCACGAGGCATTTCTATCGGCGACGAATTGGAATATACCGACGAAGTGACACTGGGCCGTTCTATACTCAATCGTATTCCTTTCAGCAAATAAAAATGGAAACTATTCAGAAGAAATTACAACTCATATTTTGGATTCCAATCGCACTTTCGGCAATCATAATTGTATCAGGCGAGTTGGACATCATACCCAATGGCATCCTGGCCAATGACAAGCAAGTGGAGTTTGTCATCATGTCAATGATGGAGATTCTCACGATTATTGCGATTCCTGTAGCCTTGAAACTCTTCAAGTTCAAAGCCATCGCCAACAAACTGGCTTCTGACACCTTGCTTCATTTCGAGCGTTGGGGAATTGTACGACTATGCCTGCTTAACGTGCCCATGGTAATCAATCTGGTATGCTACTACCTTTTTGTCGGTGCCGGCTTTGGGTATCTTGCCATCATCCTGTTCCTGAGCCTATTCTTCGTATATCCATCATTGTCGCGCTGTTACAATGAAACTGACGGTCATAATAGTTAACTACAACGTAAAGTTTTATGTGGAGCAGTGCCTATACTCGTTGCGCAAAGCGCTAACGGGAATAGATGCCGAAATATGTGTTGTCGACAATTGTTCGAATGACGGCAGCATTGATTACCTCAAGCCGCGTTTTGATGACGTTGTTTTCATCCAAAACCAAGAGAACCTGGGGTTCTCACGCGCCAACAACATAGCCATAAGGCGCTCCCAAAGCAAGTACGTGCTCCTGCTGAATCCGGACACAATGGTAGGCGAAGACACCATTCGCCAAACTATCGCGTTTATGGACAGTCATGAGCGGGCTGGTGCTTTAGGAGTCAAGATGCTAAACACAGACGGCAGCGTGGCCAAAGAATCACGTAGAGGCATACCCTCGCCTGCCACTGCCTTCTACAAGATGTGCGGGGTGTGCGAACGCTTTCCAGCTAACCGGACATTTGCCCACTATTATATGAGCTACCTCCCATGGAACGAGGCTTCCAAAATAGAGATTGTAAGCGGTGCGTTTTGCCTGCTGCGCAAATCTACGCTGGAAGATGTAGGCCTGCTCGATGAAGACTTCTTCATGTATGGAGAAGACATAGATTTGTCGTATCGCATACATAACAAAGGATGGGATGTATGGTATTACCCGACAGAAATACTCCACTACAAGGGGGAAAGCACGCAAAAAACATCGTTTCGCTATGTGCACGTGTTTTATGAGGCAATGCTTATATTCTTCAACAAGCATTATTCCCACCTGAGTTTTCTTTTCTCTCTTCCCATACAAATGGCAATTTACTCGAAGGCACTATCTACTCTGATTAGTGTCAAAATGAGCAAATTCTATTCAACCTTCAAAAACGAGAAGCTCAAAGTGGCTGCCCCCATAAGCTACATTTGTGTCGTACCCATGGAGAATAGAGAACTGTGTAATAAAATCGCATCTGCAAACGGCTTAGACCCAAACTACATTACAGATTTAGATGACATAGAGTATAACGAACTCAACGAGACAGCCCTTACATATATTATATATGATGTGTCTGCCTTTGCCCTTCAGCAGATATTCAAGAGTGCGACATCGTCTGCCCACCCAAGAGTGAAGATGGGCTTTTTCAACCCATTGTCGCATACGATTATCACCGAAAAAAATGTATTCAATGACCAATAGCCTGCCAACAGTCAAGCTAAGAGCTTTAGAGCCAGAAGACTTGGAGTTCTTCTATAGTATAGAAAATGATCCCGAGTTATGGGATGTGAGCGACTATACGACCCCGTATTCACGATATGTCCTGCATGACTTTATTGCCAACAGTACATGCGACATATATAAAGACGGCCAAGTAAGGTGGGCCATCGAAAACGAAGAAGGCGAGGTTGTGGGCATGATAGACCTAACCAATTTTGACCCACATCACTCAAGAGCCGAGACGGGAATCGTCATTGCTAAAAAATACAGAAGAAACAAGTATGCCTTATCAGCCTTGCTACAGCTGATCAGTTATGCTGGCAGTGTGCTACACCTTCGCCAACTTTATGCACTCATAAATACTGACAATGAACGTTCTGTGTCTTTGCATGAATATGTCGGCTTTGTCAAAGGGACAATACTTAAAGATTGGTTCCGCACTTCAAACGGTTTTGCAGACGCATATGCCATGCAATTATTTTTATAAAAATATGCGCAAGTATTTGGTGGATTAGAAAAATATTACTACCTTTGCACTCGCAAATAAGGAACAGGTAACTGGTGCGTTAGTTCAGTTGGTTAGAATACATGCCTGTCACGCATGGGGTCACGGGTTCGAGTCCCGTACGCACCGCAAAAAATTATCCCCATGTATCGAGAGCGTTCAACTTACAAAGTCGGACGCTCTTATTTTTTTACCCCTTCATAAGGTGTAAGTAACTGATAATCAAGAGAGCCAACTTTGCGCTTCACGGCCAGCAGGGTGAAAAATAATGTTCAACCTGCGAGAATGCAGACAAAGGACAAAAAAGCGAAAAAGGACATGATTGGACATTTTGTTACCGATTTTGTTACCAAAGTAACCTCAGTTTTTGTTACCAACCACCCAAAAACGGGATTTTGGGACTGCCCCCGAATGTGGTAACAAAAATCACTGAGAAGCGGAAACAAGTACTGACAAACGGCTTAAATCGCTTAGAGAAAGAGGATTACCACAATCCCGACTCGTTTTCCTGCGTCTGCCACCCCGCGCAAAGTAAAAGGCAAATGAAAAAAGATTTTGTTACCGTCATCTATGACAGGAAGAAGGAAGTAGCAAAAACCGGACGCGGCAAGGTCGAAATCCGTATCTACCTCGGCAATGGTGTTCGGAAGTATGTAACCGTCAGCAGCTGTGACCCCTTTGAGTGGAAGGAGCTTCAGTACAGTGAGGAGTTAAAGACACAGGTTAGCATCTACAGGCACGTTGTAGAAGCCATGATAAAGAATGGTGAAGAGCTGACCATTGAGAACATAGACCTTCATATTGGCAAGGATACAGCCAAGAAGAAGGAAAATCGTGACATGCAGAAAAGAAAAGCCTCTAAGACTGGCTTCATCGACTTCATGATTGAGCAGATTGCCAAGGAAGATATTGTAGCAGCCACTCAGCAGCGCAAGCGTGTCACGATGGATGCCATGAAGCGCTTCGGTAGGTTGAACAGCTTCGCAGACATCACCCCAAAGAACGTGAAGGCCTTCGACGACTTCTTGCGCACTGAATGCAATCGTACACAGCCCACCATTCACAACTATCATAAGATACTGAAGATGTACACGCGGTTGGCTGCACAGATGTACTACATCCCTATGGATCCTTACGAAAGCCCCCTCTGCAAGTTTGAGCGTGGCAAGTACAAAGTTCGCCGTCCGCTGACAGAAGATGAGCTGCTTGTATTGCGTAAGCAAAAGATGGGCGAAAAAGAAGGGCGTGTTCGTGACCTCTTCGTGTTCTGCGCCTACACTGGCCTTGCCTATGTGGACAGTCAGAACTTCGACTTTGAGACCATGACAGAAATCGTCAACGGCCAGGCTTACATTGATGGCAAGCGTGTGAAGACAGGTTGCAACTTCTTCACCCCCATCCTTCCCCCTGCCATGGAAGTGCTGAAGAGGTACAACTACAAGCTGCCTCACATCAGCAATCAGAAAGCCAATGACTACCTGCATGTCATTGAGGTGCTATGTAAGCTACACAAGCCGTTGACTACCCATGTTGCCAGACACAGCTTCGCTACGCTTGCTCTCTCATATGACATTCCTATCGAGAATGTAGCTCGTATGATGGGCCACACCAACATAAAGACAACACAGGTGTATGCCAAAATCCTGAAGACCACTGTCGAAAGGCATTCCGTGAATCTCGCCTCAGTCATCAAGTAAGTGGTAACAAAACAAAGAAGAGCGTTGCAGTTCAGACTGTTACGCTCTTCTTTTGTTTAGTTTATGTTACCGATTTTTGTTACCGAACGACTTTAGTAACACAAAATCCAGCCTTTTTGTTACCACTATAGCACCCGATAGCACACCATCTTCAGTAGCTGCGACATTCCTGTTTCGGCAGAGAACGTCGCAGTTATCTTTTCTGCCATGTACTTTTTGCCGTGGATGTAGAAGATGCTGCGCACGTCCGGGATAGCCCCGTCCTTGACAAGGAACTTGAATGTGAACTTGACGGACTGGTCTATGTGGTAGTTATTCGTGCGTGTCTCAGGCTTCTCTGCTCCAGTCAGCCGCATGGAGTAATGCGCCTGGATAAGCAGATTAAACTGATCCATCATGTACGGGTCAATGATTGGTATCGGCATCTGTGGCCATGTACGACGGAGGTTGCCATCCCAGAAGCCCACATAAATCTTATCGAAGAACTCTTCTTTCTTCTCCTTCTCCCCGGCAGAAATCGTGTTCACCGCCTGCGTCTGGTTCTCATCCTTATCCTCCGCATCTTCCGTATCGTCGCCGAGCGTGCCACATTCCATGAATATAACATCCCCTCGTGTCATGTCCGTATGGTCGATGCACACCGGCACGATGCGCAACTCTTCCACCTGTGCGTCCTCACTGCGGTTGACGATTTTCTGCCCGAACATATTCACGGGCTGCAGACGCATATAGTGATGTATCACCTTGTTAATCGTCTGCGTCCTGTAGCACTTCAAGACATAGTAGCTGCTCTCCGCTCGGCAGACGTGCAGTGAGTTGTAGTATCTATGGTTATAAGGCCCTGCGCAGTCCATGTACGAAGCCAAGCCACTTTGCATGGCAGCGATATTCGTCCACGACACCTTCGGCAGCTGTCCTATTGCCCAGTCACATGAATAGTACTTCCACATCTGATGGCTGCACTCCGCGTATGCCAGGTTTTTCTGCTCGATATAGTTGTCATTCGTTGACTGCTCCTCACTGGAAATCTCAACCTGATGTTCCTCCACCACGTTCGAAATGACCACCGTATTCATCTGGTCAAACGTCTGCGAGTTGAGCGAGAACCATACTGACTTCCCTTTCTCGTCAATGTGGAACTCCCCATTCAGGAACAGCTCCACCTGTTCCAGGAACTCCGTCACCGTCCAATGCGGGAGCACCGACTGGAAATTACGTATCTGCCACACCATCGGCAGCACGTTACAGATGATGATATGCCGCCACTGCGTCCGCTCCAATGCCCTGAAATCGTAGGTGAAGCCAAAGTACTTGAAGATTTTTTTGAGTACATTCAGCAGATACGGCATCCCCACGATGGACGCATCATAATCGCGGCTACCCTCCGTGTAGTAATAGATACCCGGTGTCGTCTGTGCCGTCAGTTTGTTCTGCATGTTCCCCGTCGTGTTGTTCACCCACGGCAGGCACACATATCCTTCATACTCGCCAATGCCATCTTCTTCCGAGTCCTCCTTTATCTTGTCATAGGAACGCATGTAGTAGTCTGCAGACCAATGCGCGAAGTCATGCACGTTCCACATCGGGATTTGATTGATATAAATGTCATCGAAGGAAGAATAGTAATTCCGCTCTGAGCGCCCTTCAAGGAATTGCGTTTTCACCTCCAGCTCTGAGATTTCCACGATTGACACACTTCCGTACTTATGGAAGTTTGCATCGTGAATCTCACATTCCAGCAGCAGCTTGTCAAGATTGCTGTCCTTGCGGTAGATATGCCCGAATATGTCAATGTTCCTGGCACATCCTTTCAGTGGAAACGTAATCGACAGCGTATAACTGTCAGCTCCCGTGAAGAAGCGGTTTTCCATGATGAAATCAAACGACGTGCCTTTCTTCAGCACTGCCTCCTTTTTGTTTATGATGATAGTCATGTCCTACGAGATTTTGGTGTTTTGTTACGAATCAGCTTTTCATATTCATCCTGTGCCTGTTTGATGCCTGTTTCCCCTGTCACGCTGTTGACAGTCAGGAACGGCTCATCAAGACGCTCACGGAGCAGTCGGATTGTCTCTGTCAGCCCATTGTCAGAAGGAGCTTCTGGCACGTTCTGCACAATCACCTGTTGCGGTACCGACTGCGAGCGCACAGCAGAATTTGCCAGCACCGCAGGAGCCGTAATCGACGAAGACACATCCGCTGCCGAGAGTGAGCCAATGGTGTTCGTCCGCTGCGCATAGTCCAGTGCTTCAAGAATGGGCCGTGTAGCTGGATTGTGCACCAATCGTTGCGAAGCCACCCATTCCCCGGCATGGACGACACCCACCGGCTCATCAACGCGACCTTCAGGCGTGAAGCCACCAGAGGCATAGCCCTGTGCTTCCGAAGCCTGCTGCTGTTTCTTAATGGCTGCTACCTGTAACATACCCGCTGCCACTGCTGCTGCCGCTGCTATAGGAGCCATGATGAAACCCACCAAAGGGATTGCCGCTGCAGAGCCATACGCATTGATGGCATTCGTAGCCGTCTGCGCCACAGCCTGGATCACCTGCATAGCAAACATCTTCTTGTTTGCCTCGTTCTTCGCTTTGGCAATCTCCTTCTCCTTTTGCTTCTCCAGGCGTTTGATTTTGTAGTTATTCCCTTCTGCAAGCGAAATCTCACGGTCGTATTTGCGATTGATGGCTGCTGTCTGTATCTCCAGTTCTGCCTGAACAATCGTTGTCAGCTGTTGGAACACGCTGCTCATTGACGACGTGAACACATCGAGCGTGCCACTCACCGCCTTTCCGAAGTCCGACTCCAGGAACTCCATCATGTCCTCGTTCCATTGCAGGAGCCATCCCTTGTTATTTTCTGCCCCCTCGATGTTATACTGCTCCATGAGGGCCAGCCGTGCCTTCTGATATGCTTCTTCGATGCGCAGCTTCTCTTTGGCATTGTTTCCGGCAGCGATGATTTCACGGTTATATACCTCAGTCAGCAGGGCGAGGTCGGCAGCATACTTCGCCTGACGCTCCGAAGGATTGTCCCCGAAGTATTTGTCCTTCATCTTTGCCAGCTCGTCCTGATGCTTTTTCTCCGCAGCCTCCGTCTCACGCTGATGCCGTTGCTGATTAGCCACCAGTTTATCCTGCAACTGCTTTTGGATTTGCAGCTGCTCCTTGGAACCCTCTGCATACAGCGAAGCCATCTTGCGCAGGTGGTCCATTTCCATCTGCTCCAATGTCTCTTGATACACCGCTGAAGACACCTCTCCGTCGATGAACCTCTGCTTTTCAATCGCCACCTTCTCATTGTATGCAGCCTGTTCCTCCTCGATGGTCAGCTTATTGTTATTCTCAGTCTGCTTCTGCACCGCCTCGTAGTAAGCAGCCTGAATGGAAAGCCGCTCATCCGAAGAGAGGTCAGTATGTTCCAGTTTCTTCTTGTTGAAGTCCACCTCAATCTCCAGCATCCGCTTGGTATAGGCTATGTAGTCCTTCTCGCCTGTAGCGTAAGCGATGCGGTTAGTGGCTTCCTCCCTTGCTTTCCAGTCCTTTTCTGCCTGAAACTTATCGGTAGAGCCGCCACCGGTGTCCGTAGTGGGCGTAGGAGTAGGCACATTCCCTGTGCCACCGCCGCCACCATCATCCACATTCATGCCTGCTTCTATGGCCGCGTCGATATCCTTCTGATACGGTTGCCATTTACGATTCACCCGTTGCTCATGCACGCGCGTACTGATATACTGACGGATGTAGGCAGTAGAAAGGTCGCCTAATGACGTGTCTAACTGGTTCTCCACACTGTTATAATATCCTTCCCTTTGCCTTTGCGGTCCGATATGATTTTTGAAAACAGCATCCTGTAGTGACCTGACGTTCATGTTCCCCTTGGAATACTCTTCGTCCACGGCAGCTTTCAGCCAGGCACCAGTCATGGCCGTACCCTTTTCCCGTGCCACCTTGTCATAGTCTGCCAGTCGCTGTGCTTCCCAGCCATAGCGTACACCCACGTTCTCCTTCAAGTCCTTCTCTTTGGCTTCCAGCAGTAACTTCGAACGAAGATTGCGTACTACCTCAGCATAGGCATTCGCCAGATCCTGCGCCGTTGATTTCTCAGTCAGCAGATGTGAAAGATACGGGCGAAAGCGTGAATTAAACTCATTGATGAGCGCATTCCGTTTCTTGCTGCCGATGTTCTCGCTGTCAATCGCCTCCTTCAGACGTTTTACAGCCGATGTCTCTTCCCCGATTTTCCCTTCCACCGCCTTGATTTCCGTAGCCGCTTGTTTAGATTCACGCTTCAGTCGTTCCTGTTCCTCCCGGGCAGAGCGCATACGGGACTGCCATGCCGCTATTGCCGCCACCGCTGCCACGAGAGCCGTAGCTAATAATCCAAACGGATTCGCTTTTACGGCCGCATTCAGCAAGCGCGTGGCAGCAGCTGCCCGAGTCGCATTGCCAGCCACCTTGTTATATGCGACCGATGTAGCCAATACTAGCACGTTATAGATAGGCAGCAGCACATTTCCAGTGCGGACTATCAAGTTCCATGCCGCATGAGCAGCAGCCAGTGCCTTTGTGCGTATCGTGGCCAAGTTCACCGCCACATTATACACACCGATGGCCACCGCTGCCGAAATGATTTCCACCTTGTATTTACCAACGAAGTCCACGAAGGTAGATAGCAAGCGCAGTAAGAGCGTGGTAGAAGAAAGCACATGTCTCATGACCGGTTGCAGCTTCTCACCCAGCTCTACCGCCATTTCCGTTACACGCTTGCGAGCTTTGTCAAGTCCAGCCTGCACCGTATTGTTCTGCACGTTGTATTCTTCCGTGACCGAGTTCGCTTCCTCAAAAGCCTTAGTCGCTTCCTCCTGCTCCCAGCGTATCATTTCCAGATTACCAGCCAGTGCAGAAATCACCTGAGCTGCACGGGCACCATTCTCGCCCATGTCTTTGAAGACAGGAGCCAGCACGTCGATGTTACCCAAGGAGTGCAATTGCTCCAGGAGCATCAGCAGGCCCTCATTGGTGTTCCGTGTGACCGTCTCTTTGAATTTCTGTGCATTCAGCCCAGTAGCCTTGATGATTTGGTCCTGTTGCTTGAACATGTCCATAATCACCTTCGACACGGCAGTAGAAGACATTTCCACCTTCTGACCTTGTGAGTCCAGCACGGCAGCAAGCCCCATGATTTCAGGTATTGTCATTCGCGCCTGTGCGCCGACACCCGCCATTCGTTGTGCGAAATTAGCGAGGTACGGAGCCGATGCCGTACAGTTCTGCGAAAGTTCATTGATGACAGAACCCACGGCAAGCAAAGCTTTCTCCGTGCCCAAGCGTTCCTCGTCGCCGAAGATGTTAGTCAGCTTCGAGAGCGTCAGTGTAGCCCCATCTCCAAGCTCATCAAGAGCCACGTTAATCTGATTGGCAGCGCGGACAAATCCCAAGACATCCTCCTGTGAAGTCTTACCCAGCTTACCTGCTTCTTCAGCCAGTTTATTCAAGTCCTCACGGGCAGTTCGTGTGTCAATCTTCTTGAATTCCTCGTTCAGCAGCTCCACCTGTTCCGCAGTCATTCCTGTGAACTTGCGGACATTCGCCATTTCTGCGTCCATGTCCGCATACGCTTTCACGGCAGAGCGCCCCGCCATGACAAGCCCCGTCACGGCAGCAGCACCTGCAGCCAGTGTCGTCTGCCAGTCATTCATCTTTCGGTTAAAGCGGTCCCAGAACCCCTCACTGTCCCGCAGTTGGTCGTTCACCGCTTTAAGCTCCGCCTTCACCCGTTTGATTTTATCCGTTTGTGCCTTCCACGCTTCACTGCCTCGCTCGATGTAGTCCAGCTGGCGGTTGAGCGTTTGAAGTGCCTTGTTTAGCTCACGCGGTGTAGCCTTGTCAAGATTACGCATGACATGCTCCACCTGCTGTGTTGCCGATTCAATCTCACGGATTTGCCGTTTGGTGTCCGTGAGTTCCTTACGCAGGCGCTTCAGGTCGGTTTTGTTGCCCGTGGCAGCAGCCTTGGCGATAGCCGATTCCAACTGCAAGGCATTTTGCCGCAGTTGTGAAAGTGTCTGTTGCGCCTGTTGCCCGTTTATCTGCAACTCCACAGTTGCTTTCGATGTCAAATCACTCATTTTTCGCTGATAAAGTTTGTTTATGGCGCAAAAATACCGCTTCAGAAACAGCCAGGAAAAGACGTAAAACGGCTTAGAAAAGACCACAAAAGCGTAAGAATTTGCAGGGCTTTAAGAGATTTTTGAGTTTTTCAAGGACTCAAAAATCGAAATGGCTGTGTATCAATACAATGGGGTCAAGGGGAAAAGGATTTTCCCCTTGTTTCCGCGAGAGCAGCCCCCGACCGCCCTGCGTTGTGTGTGCTTCCTCTGCCCCTCGTCTCGTGCGGAATATGTAGTCTATGCGTGAGCCGAAAGCCTTCCGAAAGCGCGAAAAGTCTCATCAAGCCACAAAGGGCAAAAGTCTCTGCCTTTGCTGACTGCCTTTGTGATATTGCCCACCTCCGAAAAGGGCAAAGGGTTTCTAATCTCCGCAAGCCTATAGGGTTTCTGCTTTTGCTGACCGCCTTTGCTCTGCCATATCGCCCGAAATGGGCAAAGGGTTCTAATCTCCGCAAGCCTATAGGGTTTCTGCTTTTGCTGACCGCCTTTGCTCTGCCATATCGCCCGAAAAGGGAAAAGGGTTTCTAATCTCTGCAAGCCTTTAGGGTCTCTGCCTTTGCTGACTGCCTTTGTGATACTGCCCACCTCCGAAAAGGGCAAAGGGTTTCTAATCTCTGCAAGCCTTTAGGGTCTCTGCTTTTGCTGACTGCCTTTGCTTTGCCACTATCGCCCGAAAAGGGCAAAGGTTTACGGCACTTTAGGAGTGCGCTATGTACCCCTCGCCCTCATCGGGCGGTAAGATGCTGTCGGGCGTGTGTGAAAGTGTTGATAGCAATACCTTGCTACCTGCACTTTCATACTTGCCCGTACCTTATTATATCTCGCGTGTGCGCGTGATAGCCCCGATGTGCGGTAATGCCTTCCCCTGCGTATAGATGCAATCCATAGCACGGGAAGGTGTTACGGCACTAAGGGAGGAACCGTAAGGAAAAGATGATGCCCATAGCGCCAGTAGTGCAGAGAGACGGAGGCAGTCAAACAAGAAGATGAGCGCAGCGGTACCCATAGTGTGTGTGCCAGTGAGCCACAGCGGAAAGGATATGAAAAGGGCTGCATCTTGTTCGATGACGTGTCACCGAATGTGATACAGCCCCATATCCTCTTCGCCGTGAAGCGAGCCAACACTTACTAAGGGTACATCTTCCTGTTTGCAGCCGTAGGCGAACAAGCGGAGGGTTGCTATGAAGACATCATCCCTTTACGGATAAGCCAAGCCAGTGCCGCTATGACGATGGCGGCTATGGCTATTAAAGATAGTGGCCATCGAGCAGATGGCACCTTCTTCTCTTTCGCTTTTACATTCGAGGTGTGCCTGGAATGTTGCGTGCTGCTGTCGGTGCTAACCGTGATAACGCTACTGCTGTCGGCAGTGTTCGACTGAAGGCGCAAGCCATGAATAATTACTTTAGTACCATTAATGCGCGGATGCGTAGGAGTAAGGCGCGGTAGCGATGTCCCCGTGCGCTGAAGCGCAGGATTTGCGAGGGTTGCTCCCGAGCAAGCTCCACTGCCGCTGATGTTGGAAGTCCGCTCGATGCAGCCTGCTCCATCGGCGGTTTCCAACATTTGCGGCATAGACAGCGACGTAAGCACGATGCTGTCGATATTCAGGACAAGGCTCTGCAGGAACTTGTCAGTAGCGAGAGAAGTGGTAGATGTAGAAGCTGTTTCCAGCCTCGTGCTATCTACCTTTTCTACGAGCGTCCGCTGCGTGGATTTACACGCAGAGAGGAAGATGCAAGCAAATACAAGAAGTATGACCATTGTCAGTTTCTTGTATTCCAGCGTGGCATTGAAAGAAGGGCAAGCTTTAGCAGCGAAATCCCGATGCCCGTGTATCGTGGCATGAGGGAAGCGTTTGTGAAGTTCCGTCAGGAGTTTCACGAGAGCCTCCTTCTGTTCGGGAGTTCGTGTGTCCTTGGGAGTACGCCCATCAGTGGCACAGCCACCGATGTAGCATACCCCTATGGAGTGCTTGTTATGCTTCAGGCAATGCGCTCCCATCTGTTCCAGCGGACGTCCAGCGTGAACGCTTCCGTCGCGATAGACCACGAAGTGGTAACCTATCGTCCGGAAGCCGCGTGCCTTGTGCCAGCGTGTGATGTCCGCAATGGTGAAATCTCTTCCTTCCGGCGTAGCCGAGCAATGAACTATGATCTCATTTATGGAGCGCATTACTCTTCCTCCTTTTTTTCATTCATGTTCTGCAGTTTCTTCTGCAGAGAAATCTTCTGCGATGTGAACATGGCACCTACACCCAGTATAGATGCCGTGAGCAGCAGGAACTGAGCTATGAGGTACAAGACAGAGTCATGTACCTCACCAGGAGGAGGGGTGCAGAACCCCGCGATGCCGAAGCCAATGGCCGCAATGAAAGCAGCCACGGCGATGAAGTACTGAATTTTAGCTGATGTTTTCATAAGGCATAGAATTGATGATTAGATAATGCCCAACTCTTTGAGTTCGGTGGAAAGAGCATCCGATGGAGCGGTAAGCTGTCCGTACAGGTCAGCGATGGAAGCCTTCAGTTTCTCTGAAGGCTGCTTCTTATAGCGACCCTTAGCCAGGTTTATCTGGCGAAGGATGTTCTTTTGGAGCTGCCGCGCTTCTTCGTTGATGACGACTTCAGCCTGAGCACTGGGCAGCGAGGTGGTTGCAACACCTCCCTGTCCAAGGGAAGCAGTTGCGCTGCTTTCCGTGTGCTCCGGCTTGAAGTTATCATACGCCTGCCAATTACGGTGATACCGCTTATCCAGTTCAATCAACTCTTTGAGGAACGGATAGCGGTCGGAATCCGGGCAGGTGGCATTTGCTGTTGAGAGATTGCGCAGCTGCAGATGCAGTTCGCGCATTTTGCGCATGATGTCCGCATTTTCAACGAAGAGTGCCTGAATCTCAGCAGGCAGCGTGTCATGGTCGGCACGCTTGCCGGCTCTGAACTGCTCCGCCTCCGTGCTGGGCGTGTAGCCCTGCTCCGAGGTGGCAGCAGGTGCTTTATCCAGAGCGTGCTCTACCGCTATGCTATCGACTTTCCGCTGCATGTCCTGTACCTCCTCGTGAGTAAGGTCTTGCAGTCGGTATTGGAGATAGCGATTGATTTTGAACTCTATGAAATCAGCGTGCCGCTTGGGGTCGCGGCTGATGTTCCGATAGAGGATTTTGTTGTTCGTCAACTGTAGGAGGAACAACGCCCCCTGTTCGTAATCCCTTTTCTCGGCAGGTGTGGCCATCCACTCCTGCAATTTGAGTGTAAACTGTTTATCCATAAGATTATGATTTAGAATGTTTCTTCATATCCTCGTAATCGACTGCCTTGGCTTCAAGCTCTGTGAGCGCACGCCAGCAGTCCATTTGCAGCACCTCTTTTTCTTTGGTGATGTCCCCGCCCGTCAAGGCGCGGATCTGCGTATTCATGTTTTGCTGAAGCTCTTTGAACGAAAGCATGGTGGAACCGTTCTCGTCCGACTTCTCCATCTTGAAGAAGTGCGAGAACATATTGGCGAACCATCGTTTCAACGATGTGAACCAATAGAAGATGTTGATTTGTTCCACCTTTGAAAGATGAATATGCTTCGTCTGATACATGACAAGTGCCATGTCATGCAGCAGCTCTTCGCGCTGTGTCTGGAGATACCCTTGATAGAGATTATCAAGTGCCAGGAAATCCCCGAAACTGACATTCTGAAAATCAGCCCTGACAGGGCGGTAAATCCCAATCCGCGACAGACGGACTGGGTATTGAGGGAAATCACCGAGCCATGCCAATGCCTCAGTGCTTTCACAGATTTGCAGTGTAGTAAGGGGATAATTCTTCTTATGATGACGCACGATAAAGACAGCGCCTTCCCTGCGGACAACTTTCAGCTGTCCCCAGCGAAGCAAGCATAAGGTCTTTATCTGTGTCAGTGAATACTCGCCTTGCAGTAACCGGAAGACAAAGCGAAGCTCCTTGTCGGGCAGTTCCTGCCACGACTTCGGAATGATTACATTTAGTATTTGACGCATACAAAAAGCCGTTTATCTGCTGCGAAGGTAGACAAACGGCCTGTATGAGGAAAAGACAGAAGGAGTGTCAGAACCAATAGCCCAGACTCTCCTTTTTATTCTCGAAGACAGCAGGGGCATAGAGTTCGGCGGTCGCCGACGAATGCCATTCAGGGAACTCCTCCGGGTTGTCTCGGATGGTGTTCACTATGTCGAAGAGTGCATCATGTTCAAAGTGCATCGACGCGGTAGGGTCGCTGTTTAACAAGCAGCGCACCTCTACCGCTTGGAGAATGCGACAGATACTTTGATGGCGTGTTGAGCGGTACTGCCCTGACAGTACCTCAGAGCGAAACACCTCCAGTTGTTCTTTGGAAAGGTATTGCCTGGCAAAGAACTCTTCCACCGGAATGACTGCACTGCGAAGCGCAAGGAATTTTTCCCAGCGACTTCCCGAAGGTTTCAGGAAGCGGAGCGTGACATCCATGTTAGGGAACATCGTGGCAGAAAAGAAGCGCCCTTGCACCGATTCTGTCCACCCCTTAAAGGCTGTGAGTAAAGGCTGAAACTGCATGAGCAAGCGGTCGCGATGCTCCAGCAGCGAAGCCATCAGCCTTTCGACGCGCTCTTTGCTTGCCGGAGCGATATTACTATTGCTGACGATGCCGAAGCCGTTAGGCGTAAGAATGACATCCAAGTGCGGGATAGCACGGTGGAAAGCATCGTAAGCAGCGATTTGGCAGGCGAGCATACGGGTCGTATGCGAAGCCTCCAAATCAGCGATGGCCGACAGCACCTCCTCCGAGGTGAAATTATCCTCCAGCCATTTCTCAGTTGCGCTGAGAAATGGGGTCATCTTGTCGAAGAGCAAAGCTTCTCCCTTCACGGTGGTCACCATGTTAGGTAGAAGCGACAAGAGTTGTTCGTTTGATGTAATGAGCTTCATAGGCAATCCATTTTTGACATGGCAAAAATACCGCTTAAAACAGCAGTACGGAAAGACACGAAAAAAGCCTGAAGCCGAAGCTCCAGGCCTTTCAGCGGTGAGGAACCGAATCAAGCAGCTTTCGCTGCCTGTTCGGAACATTCCTCAATCGCTTTCGTAATCATTGCCGATGCACGCTTGACATCGAGCAAGATTGTCTTAATGAACTGCGCATCCTCTTTCAGTGAAGAGAGCCATGATTTGATATAGGGTGCGCTATCCTGTTTGATATACTTGTCCATACCGAAGTACTGTGCCACCATAGCCGCTGTCAATTCAGCCACCAGCTCCTCCTTGGCATATTCAGCACTTCCGAACGAAGCTGGCTTCAGGCGATTCAGATGCTCCTCCGCTCCCGTGCTGTGGGCCATTTCGTGGAATGCCGTGCCGTAGAACGACTCCCCATTCTTGAACTGCGAGAACTCGGGCAGTATGATTTCCTTCTTTGAGATACTGTAGAAAGCATTGTCCCCATGCTTCTGCGTGATAGGACAAATCCAGCGATTTTCAGCCATCATCTTATCCATCGGTGCGAAATGATTCATTTCCCCCTCATGTTCGGGCTTCATACCGCCATTCTCCCGGACAATCTTCTCGTAGATTTCAGGCCGAGCCTCCTTGATGTTTGTCTGATCAATGTTGAAGACATTGTACACCTGCATCTTCGGATAGACATCATACTGTGCCCTCTCGCTTTCGGAAAGCTGCTTGTACTCCTCGTACTTAATCTTCTCCTTCGTGTCCTTATTAACGACCGTGAAGCAGGTAAGGAAAACTGGGAAGCTCTTCTCACCCTTTTTGACGGACACCATCGGACGCTTATTGCCCTCTGCATCCACGGCTGGCACATTGCCCACCGACGAGCGATTGTAATTCATCCCCATCACTCTGTCAAAGGTGCAGAAGACAGGATATTTGTAGCCTTCCTTTTCACAGTGCATCAAGAGCATCATGCTATTCATGCCATTGTAGTGTCTGCCGCTGAGATTCTTCGGCCATGAAAGGCCTCCATCCGTGAACCACGGCTTTTGCCAATCACCCATGATGGACTCAATTTTCTCAATCATCATCTCTGCGAAGAGATTCAGTGCCCTTTCCTGTGCGCTTTCGCCCTGGGAACCTGCGCTTGCCTTTTTAGCATACGCTCTACGTGTCTTTGTTGTAGTACTCATAATTTTGAGATTAAATTGTTAATACTGCAGGCTTAGGAGCCTTAATTTTTACGTGCATAAAAGAGTAAGCAAGGAGAAGCAATGTAACGGCAAGGAATTAGCGCACTTTTTTCACCTTCAGGACATAGTAAATGTTTTGCGGCTTGTCCCAAAAGATTTTGAAAAAAGTTCGGTAATAAGAACTTGGGACTGGTACTTGCCAAATTGCGCTTGCACTACCTTTGCAAAGGAAAAATAAGGCGGGCTGCAGTATGACAATATCAAAATGTACGAGACAGACACGAGTATGCTGCAAGCACCCAGCAGGTGCCAGATGCGCACGTAGGAAAGGAGCACTGACGCAGAGAGGAAAATGATGTAAAAGATTGTCCATTATGGCGGTAAAAAGCCGACGGAAGGATGCCGGCTGAAGAACTCAGGAATACGGCAGCACCAATGGCTGGGCAGATGCTCGCACCGTGAAAGGCAACAAATATCCCTGCACCTTGGAGATGGGGATGAAGTAGCCGGAGGTGGGACGGGATGTGCCAGACGGCAGAGGGTGAAGCGTGTGTCCGTGAAGAGTGAGAAATGCTTACCCCTTACCTGTAGGGCGTAGGACACAAAGGGGAAAAGAGATTAAGGAAGAGGAAACAAGTACAAGCATGATGGCACAGATGGCTGTCTGAAGATGCAGTGCCTTGGCGTGTACACAGACCAACAACAGGGGCACGGCTTACGCGAAGATGGGAGAATGCGCGGTGGAAAGCCAGACATTACGAGGGGACGCACTGGTGTAAGATGTTTATGGCGTGTCCTGTCACCCGGTAGCATAGGGACTGCACAGCATCAGAAGGAAATTGACCGAGTGCTGTTTAAGAATAGGGACTCGTGGCACAGCATGAAGCGGCCACAACACAGGAGCGGAGAAGTCAGAGCATCCGCTTCGGAAGTGAGTGCCATGCAGGAGCGGCGAATAAGCGGCGTGGTACAATACTCGGACAAGTATAAGGTTAGCCCACTCAAATCATAGCTCTCTGAAAGACGATGCCCAGTAAAGACAAAGCCCTTCCCGTCAAGAGCAGACGACAGGAAAGGCTTTGAGGATGTAAGAGCAGAAGGGTTACTTCCCTTCGGCAATTACCAATTTATTTTGCTCATTACTTAGAACAACTCTGTGTGCGAACGACGTGGATTTGCCGTCGTGAATAGCAGATATGTCTATTCCACGGCGGACAAATTCATCAATCAGAGCCGCATGGTATGTGGCTCGCATCGAAGACCATCCGTAGTTGCCTACGGATTTATTGAATGTTTCAACTAAACTTTGGGTAGAAGCAGCGCGGAACTCCGCTGCGTACTTTGCATAAAAATCAATTGTTTCCATACTTAGGATCATTTTGAAGTGAATAACTAATTTGACTTCCGCATCGTACCCTGCCAATTATATTGGCGAGCCTGCTTTCGCTCAACATAGAAATACATTTCTCTGTGTTCGCTTAATCGCAGCCTTGACCACCGTGGCATCCTAATGCTCGGTTGGTGAGTGAGCCTAAGGCTCCTGCTCTTGATGCTTCTGCAAAGGTACGAAAAAAGGCGGAAATTATACATCTGAACAGCAAAAATCTTCGTTAGTAAGTGATTTTTGATGAAAGATGAGAGAAAAGAAATCCAAGTCCTGTGCTTACGAATCTCTTATCAGAGTGATTGGGACGTTAAGGACGTGCACGGTGTGTTTATTCAAACCCATCCGGCACACTCATCTTACGCAGTAGGTGATTAGGGTGCGAGGATGGCCGTGCTGATTTCAGCACCTTAGAAAATTTATCATTCATCCTTTTTAGCACAAAAAAACTCACGGGCATTAACCCGTGAGCCATACATTGAACAAACATCGGGGCTTATTCAGCCTCCGATGTATTGTTGAACATGTCCGACTGTTCGGACTTCTTAGAACGCTTCTTTGAAGCAGGCTCCACGACTTCCGAAACCTTAGCGTGGCCTTTCGGTGCTTCCAGCTGATCACAGATGGCCACTCTGACACCAGCGCGGATAAGCTTCGGAAGATACGTGTCGAGAGCGTGGTATGGGAAGCCAGCCATCTTGCGGCCAGTGCTATTGCGCACTGTCAGTGTGATGCCGAGAACCTGCGCAGCTTTTTCAGCGTGCTCATCATAGCATTCATAGAAATCACCGCAACGGAAGAGGAGGAGCGCATCAGGATGTTTCCGCTTCAATTCCTCGTATTGAGAGATAAGGGTATTGTTGGGCGTGCGAACCAGCTCCTTTTCCGGAGCAGCCTCTGACTTTTCTTCAGCAGGCTCATCTTGAACCGCTCCAGCTGTAGCGGCCACCTCTTCAGCACCCTGTGCTGCATCCTCGACGACCTGAGCAAGGGCATCTTTCGCACGCTGGTACGACAATGAGAGAGCCGCGAGCTGAATATCATTGATTTGCAACTCCAAACGCTTCGAGAGCAGGAAACAATAACGCATTGCCTTGAGTGCATCCTTGAAATTCATTTCGCAACGGAGCCTACCCTCCATGCCATCTACAAACACCTGCCAGCCCTGCTGACCATTCTTGAACTCTTTCTTCACTACGGAAATCTGAACATTTGCTTTCATTGTTTTGAAATTTTGAAGGTGAAACATAAATGTTATTTATTTTTTACGAACAATGAAGAGCGACAGGGAGACAGGCTTCTGTTGTCAAGGGAGGATGTCCGGGTATTATTCAAAAAAAGTGGCAGCTCCGACGCCGAAGGGAACCTCTTTTTTAGAAAAATATCTGGAAACCCTTGACTGGAGCCGCCCAGCTACCTTTGTGAAGGAAAAAGTAAATGAAACATTGTCGTGGAACTGGAGGAATGAGGGACAATCAGAGGAAGCAAACAGATGACAGTGAAGGAAGAGGACAGAATGCGTAGCGGTCAGCGACGAGAAGAGCGATGCAAAACGCCCCCTAATCATTAGGAGGCGTGTCGGCAGATACTTGTTTTGCATCCCTGTTCTCGTCCAGGGTGGTCAGTTGAATGAACGGGCATTCCGGGTAGGCATTCTTCCATTCATTGAATTTCATGATGATGCGATGCACGGTAAAGAGCAAATCGTGATACGGCTTTTGAAGTGCCTGTGCAATCGTGTACAGTTCGCGTTTGTCGGACCCGCTGTTATTCGACTGCGACTTGCCCGGCACAGAGCCGACGAGGTTAGAGTGGACGCGCATGGTGAAGCATACCATGTTCACTGCCTCCTGAATGTCAGTGGACCAATCGCCGCCCTCCTTTGTGTCATCAATACGAGAGATACGCACATCATGCTGCTCCTCCCCGTTGGGTGTGATGTAGAATGTAGAAAAGAGCGCCTTGCCGCTGTTCTCGGCACCAGTGAGGAAGTCAATAATTTGCTGCTTCTCCTTCACGACACGCTCCTGCTGCTTCTTCAAGTCCGTGATGCGTTCCCGCTTGAAGATGCCCTCCCAGTACCGCTGCGACACCTCGATATGGTATTTCAGTGGAGCCGAGTTCTTCAGCTTTGCTTCCTTGGCCAAGCCAATCAGTTGCTTAATGTTGTACCACTTACCCCTGAACAGCGCAGCGTAGTATGGTATCGGATAATATGTGCTGTCAGGCGTAGGCACACGGCACACCACCGCAAACTTACGCTGCGTATTCTTCTTTTTCATCCGCTCTTGCAGATCCACCCAAGGGCTGTCAAGAGAAAGCAGTGGGATTTTCTCCACCTCTTTGACGGAGGCAATGGACTTGTTCCAGTTGGCGTACAACACATATTCAATACGCCCCTTGTCGTCCGCTGGCGAGAAGCGGCAGTAGCACACCTCTTTGCGGTGCAGCGCCACTATGCGCTTCCCCTCGTTGTCAAGGATGATGACAGAGACACACCAGCCGAAGTGCTTAAAGTCCTGGCATACCCCGAGGAAGTACGACGGCAGCGAGTTGGCGAGCAAGAAGTCCTCCACTTCCTCGCGGACTTTCGCGGCGCAGGAGGCCGTGTTATACACCAGACCTGAGCCGTAGCAAACTTCGGCATTGAACATTTGGCATGTCGATAAGGTCTCGTCCTTCTCGATCATGTCAAGAATGTGATACGGCATGAGGTTGTCGCCACCCCACGGCATGTATTGCGTGCCGTCGGTGAGCGACACCGGACTGATGTCGATGTCATCCTTGAACACCTTACTACTGTCTGTGATGAACAATGCCGAGCCTTTCGCGTCCGGCATCATTTCCACGGAAGAGAAACAAATCCCCTCCGTTATCTGTTGTCTTTTGTGATTTGAACCCATAGTTGTACTTTTGCATCGGGTGTGGCGCGATTGCACTCTCCTTATGGTTGTTTGGCGTCGGCTAACTACCTTTGTGTGCCGGGCGACCCTTCGGGGCCGCTCGCTCTTTTTATAGGGACACCACTATATTGTAATACTCTCCATATTTTGAATTCTCCGTCTCTTTCACTTCAAAGTGAACCTGAAACTCAGCGATGTTCGACACCGCCTTTGAGAAATCCAAGGAGCGGTTGCCTTTCGCTGTGATGGGCGGAGCAAACACAATCCCGAAGTGGAAGCGCCGTCTGGTTTTTATCAGATGAGTGCGGCATCCGAAGCCAATCTTATAGCCCACCAATGTCCTTTTCGGTGGCGTACCTTTAAGTACCCTGCGGATATTGCCGAAGGTATAGCGGATATCCTGTGAATACTCCCACACCGGGTTTTCATCCGACCCCGTATTATAGCCGAACTGCACCAAACCATGCAGCCCTACCTTTATCTTGTTCTGGTCATAGAACAAATGCCATCCCTTCATTGTCGGGCCATACGTTCTTTGCGCCTGTCTGTCCTCGGCAGGTCTGTAGCGCGGTCGCTTCTTGGAATAGCGAAGCAGATACGGCACATATCCTTCCGAAATCAGCTGCGACGGAAACTTCACATAGAGCACATTATTCTTCGAGTCACATTCAATATGATAGAAAGGATGCGCCGTGGCCGGTGTAGCCTCTGAAGCCTCGCTGAACTTCCTGTAGTCAGCCGCAGACAGTACCCCAGCTTGCGAAGCCGAAACAAGCGGCAACTCCTTCTGAAGCAGCGACGGGTCATTAAAAACATCATTATATTTGTCATGCAGTGCAAGGAGCACCGACGAAGCCGTAGCTTCCACTTTCAGCTCCAGCTGCGCTACATGATTCATCTTGTTGCGCACATTGTTTAGGTCGGTGACCTGTTGGGCACGCATGGCACCCGCTCGTTCCGTGGTGGCCTGTCTGATGGTGAATATGCTCACCTGTCCCATGCCATTTGTGGTGTTGATGCTCTCGATATTCAGATACACATTATTCCTGTCATCCGAACCGAGCGAAATGCTCTTCAGTACGGAACCAATGGCAGTGATCAAATTCTTCCATTGAACGATTAGCTGAAGCGTAGCCGTGTCACTGGCCTGTTCCAGTACGTTCACGATTTTCTGCAGCAGCTGTCCCAGCGAATCCGGTGTGATGCTGTCCTGCTTCGTCTCTGCACGAAACGTATTGATGAGAGAAGTGAGTGTAGTAATATCCATGACTTTGATTTTTTGGCAAAGGTACAGTCAAGAAATGAGGGCTGAAAAGACAGTTTAACACAGACCATAGAAGAACAACGGTAGAAATTTCGTACCTTTGTAGACATAATTAAACATTTCAGTCATGGGAACCCCTGTTATATACACGTCTGAGCGTCTAAGAATAAATCCGAAGACAGCGCATATTGCAAATTCCATCCATACTGCGCTTAAAGAAAAATTGCATATAGAACATCGTGAGTTGAAGAATACCAACAACTATTGGTGCCGTGACTATATGCCCGTGATGGTATTCCCTGATGGGACATATTCAAAATTTGAATATAAGCCAGATTACTTGGTCGAATATAAAACCTATCAAAAAACCATTACGAATCAGGATGAAGCCTGCAAAGAGCTGTCCTTATTCACTCCTACAAATATGGGTATAATTTTTGATGGAGGGAATTATGTGAGATGTGGCAATAAGGTAATCATGACAGATAAGATTTTCAGTGAAAATCCTCAATGGCCGGTGCATGAACTTTTGCAGCGTCTAAGGGATGCATTATGCGCTGACATTGTGTTATTACCTTGGGATATGAAAGACTTCTGCGGTCATTCTGATGGAATGGTCGCACCTCTCGAAGATGGAAGAATACTATTGAATAGTTGTTGGAGAGATAAATCTAAGTCGTTTCATAGAAGACTCTTGAAGATATTGGAAGCCCATTTCGATATAGTAGAACTGGATTATGGATGTAAGGAACTTAATGATTCCTGGTGCTATCTCAATTTTCTTAAAGTTCCCAATGGCTTACTGCTTCCATGTTTATCTGAAAATTTTGATTGCGATAGTGATATAGCAGCAAAGGAATTATTTGAAAAGTTATTCCCAGGGAATACAATAATACAAATTTTTGCACAGCCTCTTATAAAGGAAGGTGGTGCTTTACATTGCGTAACTTGGGAATATATAGAGAAGAAGGATGTGGCTTGCCCTTAATAGAGGAACAATAATTAAATAGAAAGGTCGTGCAACCGCACGGCCTTTTCTAATGATTTCTGCTGAACTTCTTTTGGTCCAGCGCATCAGATATGATGCCCTGGAACTGCCTACCGAGGCTGTCGCCCATGAATTCCTTGATATTCATGACAGACATATAGTATTTGCGACTGAACCAGTGGCGTTCCTTGCGTACCTTCGGACGGCCAAGGTCGCCACTGTTCCCTCGTGGCACCTCCTTTCCCGTGCCATAGTCCTGCCATAGGCCATATTCGAGGAACGCCTGAGAGAGGTGCACTTCCGAGAATTTCCCATCAGCATTCATACCTATTGCGATGGGAGAACGGAGCAGCCGCTGCGTGTCGATGACATGCAGCAGCGTAATCTGCTCCTTCCAGATTTTAATCATTGTGTCATTGAAAGCCCGGACATATTTACCGCGCTCATCAATGGCCTGTTGTTCGGTACGCTGTTCCATCACCAAAGATTAGTGCCGCTGATGGTGAACGAGCCATTCGGAGCCAGGTGCAGCTCACAAGAGCCAGCCTTCGCGTGTAGGCTGATAAAGTTCGGTTTCACGCAGGTAGCGTGAAAGAGAACTTTAGACCCCGAAGCGTAGTTCACATGCACGGCAATACGTAAGTTCTGCAGCTGCTCCAGGTTCTCCAGTACCAATGTCAAGTTTTCATCCTGCACGAACTTCGTCTTGCTGTCGAAAACATTCACCTGCAGCACCGTTGCGGTGGCCTGCGGGTTAGACAGTACAGCAAGCATATTCTCCAGCAAAGCGCCCAAAGACTCCGGCGTGATGGCACCTTTTGCTTTGATGTTCTTGAACTCAGCCAACTGAGCTTTGATTTCCTTTATATCCATGATTAGGCATATTGATTAGTGAAACAATCATTGAAGATGCGGTCCGATGTCACATCATCCTCCCATTCATTGATGTTAAACCGAAGGTCGGTATAAACATCCGTGGCCACTTGAAAGAAAGCGCAGGCGCAGCCCGAGAAGAAGAACGTATCAATCTCCTGAAACGAGATACGCGGGTCGAGATAGATATGTTCCCTTTCGATGCGCACTTTCTCCTGCATGAGGACAGACATAAACTGCCGGAACAATTCCCGCATGATATCCATGCACTCCTGCCTGGCTGTCATGTCATCGAGCGCGTGACGCATAGCGAAGAACACCGTCTTCACGCGTCGCGTGTGCGGTGTGTTATTCAGTTCCGTGTAGCCCTGAGCGATGTCCGAGACACAGACGAAGGCCGTACACGACTGAAGGGTATGCAGTGCTTCCTCGAAGCCCTCCAGTCCACTCACCCGATGAAAGGTGAAGTGTTCCTGTCGTGCCAGCCTGTTCTGCGCTGTCAGACGCTCAAAGAACGGCGTGGCATCCCAGTTTATGTTTTTGATGATAGTCATAGATAACGATTTAATTGTTATCGAAGTCCGACTCCGCAATCTCCTCAAATGCAGGATCGATGATGTCCGCATCTTCAAACTCAATGTCGTCGATGTCCATGGACTCCGCGCGATACTTGTCAATGAGTGCCGCAATCTTCTTCTCGATGTTCGGTATCGGCTGGATGCCAAGCACCGACGGGTCATCCGTCGCGGTGAATGGCTGCACCACGATCATGTCGTAGGGGACAGACTGCTCATCCTCCACGTTCACGTTATTGAACTTGGCATAAGACGTAGCCGCACGCTCCATTGTCTTCGTATCCTTTCGCTTCTTTGCCATCTGGTATGTCTCCAAAATCATTTCATTGTACTTCCATCGGTGGTAGTCGCGTGAAGCCTCGGTGATATGCGGCAACACCGACTTAATGATTTTGAGGTCATCGTAAGCCAGCGTCTTGCTGATGGCGTATCGACAGATGGCTTCATCCACGAACTCCTTGTCTTTACAGTCGGGGTTAGAGATAACCCAGTTGTAAAGAGCCCGGAGCCGCAGTACGCGCTCGACTGAAGTTGCTGGGAATTTATCTCTCAGCACGTCTTCAGGCGCGAAGAAGTCGGACTGCACTATTTCGTGGATAGAAGGGAAAGGCATGAGGGAGTTAAGAGTTAAGAGAGAAGAACGATTTACTCGTCATCTTCCATGTCGAGCAAATTGCGGTGAGCATTCTCTATTGCGACAGGCGACCCCACCTGCGCCAGCAGCATCTCCTGGTGATGCAGCTTCACACGCGACGCAGCTTTACCCTTGTGGTAGGCTTTAGAAACGTCCGTGTTCTTGTTACGGATTTCGTCGCGGAGCATATCCGCCGGAATCCCCATGAGTGTAGCCATGTCCGAGATAGGCAGATAGATAGAAGCCCACTTCTCGATTTCTTCCAGTTGTTCTTTTGAAAATGTCATAGTGAATTATTCTTTGGTTATACGTTGATTTAGTATCTCTGACAGTGGGACGGCATGATTCTTAATCAAGTCCTGTACTTCAGCCAGGAACTTGTCAAACACGTCCGGGGCAGTAGTAATGATGTACGACTCATTACGGTTGCCTCGTGTCAAGTTCTGCGATGTGATGATAGACACCTTATCCCCGCGTTCGGAGCGGATGAGCAGAATCTTGGAGTGGTTGTCAGCGAGGAAGGTAGAAGCAATCACCTGATTGATGAAGCACCACAGCGAAAGCGTCTTGTTGGTTGCTTTGAAATCCAGTACCAGGTGAATAGCCGATGCACTACCATCACGAGTGATGAAGTACAGTCGGCGCAAGAACTCCTCGCTGATAGAGAACGATGTCTGCCACACCTCAGATGTGCCCACTTGTTTCAGCACCCATTCCAGGATGTCCGCAATCTGCACCTCATTGGTTAGGGCAGACTGCACGGTACATTCCGAGAGCGGGCGGAAGATATTCTCTATGGATGTCGTTCGCTTCATAATGCAAAAGTACAACGCCAGGCGCTGCGCAGAAAAGACGCTACAGGAACACGGTCATTCCATTCAGTTCAAAGAGGCAGGCTAAGCGGATAGTGCGTATCTGCTGAGAAGCCAACAGCTTGAACTGCTGCGTACCTTCGTAGAAGTTGTATCGCAGGGGAATGGCGTTATTGAACTCCAGTATGCGTCCGTCCTTCGCCCAGACGCGCAGTGAGACGGGTTCCGGCGCTTGCAGTATGCGCCTTGCCGTAGAAAGATGAATAGCTTGCATGGGATTATCTATTTGAACGTATCATTAAATGGAGCGGTGAACTGCTGTGGGTAACGGTCTGTAGTTATCCACCGAGCGTTAATCTGATAGCGCCAAGAGAACTTCATCTTGATAAGATCCTTTGCGCTGTCACTGATTTCCGATGAAATATCACTGATAAGCACGGTCGGTTGCCAGTCCTGGTTCAGTTCCCGCTCGACGTAGTGTGAGCCAAGGAACTCATTAAACCATTCCGCTTCCTCCATGGACATAGGCACCGTTTCCACCTCATACTTCCGTTCCTCCGACATGTTATAGAAAGTGGTGTTCCCACCCAAGGAAGCCTCCTTGCGGTCGAAGGAAGTCTTCAGTTTCATGGAGCCATAGATGAAGATACGTTCATCCACGTTGAAAGCATTTCGGAAGTCGAAGTAGATGGCCGGTTCCTCATCCGTCACATAGATGGTGACAGACCGCTTCCCTGCGCGAACAGAGAACGAGACCAGTGTGCCCAATTCGCCGCTGTCTGCACCCTCAGCCTGCTCAATCTGCCTTTGAATAGCATCCGCACAGAGATAGAAGTAATAGATGTGCGGAAGGTTGTAGTTGTACGTAGTCCGCGTAAAGTCATAGGTATATATCCTGCCATCCTCCATCTTGAATACCGCCGTGCCTGAGAGTCCAGGCACTTCTGAGCCATCCATGAAGAGCGACAGCGGCATGTACTCGGAGCGTGGCACCACATAGTAAGAGCGCGTATTCAGGAAGATATTCTTCATGTAACCACTCGAATCCTCATAGAAGAACACCTTTGAAAAGAGGATATACTTATCCTCGTAGGACTCCATGCCGTCCTCATGCGCGGCATAGACCGCCAGTGAAGCCAGTGTCAGGTAACGTCCTTCCATGTTCTGTGTCAGCAATTGCCGGAAGCCATAGAAGTACGCCTTTCCATTGCCGTCCTCATACAATGTCGTGGAATAGATATCCTGGTTTTGCACGCGGATGGTGACATCGACGTACTTATCCACCTGCGTAATGGTGAAGTAGTCCGGCACCTCATACAGCGTGGAATAGTCACTGAGATAGAGATTTATCATTTGCAGAATTTTTCTGCAAAGATAGGCTCAGCGAGTGGATGCAGGAAAGACACTACGCATACAGCAGTCGCATCTTCTCGATGCAGGACTTCACTTTCGAGCGCAACCATTCCGGCTTGATAATTTCAAGTCGCGTCTGTTGCTGCAGAATATCCCCGATAAAGTCATTTGTGGGATAGATAGAAACCATGAAGTCCGTGTAGTCCTCATGCGCCTCCAGCTCCACCTGCGTCTTATGCAGCGGCACATCACGTAGGTAACACTGTTCGTCGCCTCGTGCGCGAACAATGATTTCCTCCACCTCCATTCCTTTCGGCGGCAGCATCACACCATAAGAGTGTGCGAAGAAGTCATGCACTGTAAAATCCTGTGGAAACACGAATTTCTCCGTGGTACAGGAGATATTCACGATACGGTCCAAAGAAAACATACAAAAAAGCCCCGTACCATTCTGGCACAGGACATAGAACCGATGTTTGTATGTTTTGATGAAGTATGGGGCTACTCGGAAGAATTTGATATCATCACAGCCATACTTCCGGTATCCAATTTCAAGTAGAACGCTTTCGTGCATCGCCCTTACGATGGGTCGCAGTCGGTTGTTTTCCGAAGGGAAGCTCTCGATGTCAATTCTCTGGTGAAGATCCAGGCATTCCTCGATGAGGTTGCGGTACGACACACAAGCCAGCATCCATTTCTCAATATCATGTTGATGTATGGCTTCCGGGTTTGTGATGCGCCATCGTGAACGTTCCCCCCGTTTCTCTGCATCAATGAGGATGCCGTATATGATAGCGATATGTTCAAAGCACCTATACCAAAGCTTTCTACTGGGTGCTTCCTTGTCATTCTCTGCTAGAGGCGAGCGAAGCCATGCCTCGTTTATCTGTTGTATAGTAGCCGATTTCCGTCTCATCAGAAAGTCGACCACCCAGGCGTAACGTCTGATTTGATATATTGAAACCATACTCTCTATATATAAAAAAGCATGAGTTTCATGCCAAGGCTGCGAACTCAGGCTTCCTAGGGCCTTCGGGGACAGACAAAAACAATCCACTCATGCCGTATACAATTTAGCTTATATACAACACGAGCGTCCTGCTTATGCCTCCCCTGTGTTGGTTTTAGGAATTTGAGTTCAGGTGGGCAAAACGCTTCATACAGACAGCACAAAGCGCTGAATGCAAGTGCAAAGGTACTGAAAAATCTTAGAATAACGCTCAAAAAGTCAAACTTTCAGCAAGTTCAGATAGCAAACAGCACAAAAATAGCCCGATTGCGAGCAACCGAGCCATTGAAAAGCGCGAAAAGAAAGCAGAAAGAGGGGCTTATGCAGCCACCTCTTTCTTTGCTTTCCTTGCAGAAGGCTTGCGCTTCTTCGCAGCCTTTTGCTTCTTCTCTTCCTCAGCCTTGGCGAGGACGTTATCTACACTGTGCTCTTCGACGAATTGCTCTACCACTTCATCGAGGTGCTCCTTTGCTGCCTTCTGCTCCGCAGTGAGAGCAGCCTCCTTGATGCGCTTTATCTCCATCGAGAGAATAGCGAGGCTGTTATCCGCGATGCGGCATCCTGTCAGCTTCTTCAGGTAGAAAGCGTAACGCATGGCCTTGTAAGCACTCTTGCAGTAGCTCTTGTTTTCTTCTTGACCCTGGACATACACTGCCCATACATTGTTCTCAGACTTGTTCGAGCGAACACTTGAAACGAGGATTGAATTTGTTGTTGCCATAATTGTAAGATTTTTATTGTTAGACATATATTGATTAAGCTATCTGATAAACTTCGATATACTGAACATCCACCATACCAGCAGCGAGACTTTCACCTTGACGGCTTGCATCCGAGAACGAATCAGCTTCCACTTCGTATTCGTAGTATTCTCCCTCTTCGCCATTGACGACAACGCGATAGAGATTGCTGCTTGTCATATAACTATGCTTTCTGCTGCCGAAGCTCATTTTCGATTCCAATGTAACGTGTACCATAATTTTTGAATTTTAATGTTAAAGATTGAAGCACTGGGCTTTTGTAATTTTTACGTGCATATAGGAGCCAACAGTGGAAAGTGCGAAATGCAAGGAATATCCAGGAAAATTTTGAAAAACCACATTTTGTTTAGCCACGGTACGGCATGGCGTGAAGAAGAAAATGCGGAAAGCGTGTTGAAATTTTGTGCAGAGATATGTGAATGAACCTGTTTCAGCAACGGTACTTGCAGGGCACGGGCTGGGCTATCTTTGCAAAGGAAAAATAAAGAAGCCGCAGTAGTGGAAATCTTATTGAAAGGCAAAAAGGTACATCGTGCAATGGGAAAATGACGGCAGTGGTACGCATGTGACGAGCAGCCCCAATCTCTGTTGTTGTCTTGGGGGAGGGCAGGAGAATGAAGATGAAGAGGAAGCCGGCCTCGGATAAAGCAAGCCGTGAAAGCCTCGCTGCATGGTGAGACGTTCAGCGAAGGGTGTCAGATGCCAATGATATAGAACAAAGGAAAAATCATTGTGGCAACTTTCTATCCTCGTAGTGTTCGTGCAAATCAAGAGAACGTAATGGGCGGTGCCAGTGATAAGAAGGAAGTACAAGAACAAGCGTGCTCGGGCTATGCGGCTTTCTGCCAATGCTGACAGCGCAGCGCAAAACAAAGCCACGCCTCTCGATGGGGAAAGCAAAGAGGGCCACCCTCACGGCAGCCCTCAGCATCAGCAGTTATTCGGAGCGTCAGAAACGTGCAAATTCAAAGAAGAATACCGATGAATAAGTGCAAACGTCCGCGCTTGATGGAGCCTCACGGCTCGGAAGTGACGAAATTAGTGGTATGTAAGAATATCATGTTCATTCATATATTCTATAGCGTTGTGACCTTCTTCCTTAAATCGGGCAAGTACTCCCATCTTTTTGAATAAAAGGTAGGTGAATTTAGCCGTGTCATCAATATCAAAACCGTCTCCTTCTATTGATATGTCTTCATAATTCATGCCCCCGTCTATAGAATATTCACCAGAAATACATCCCTTTTCCTTTTTAGTCTTAAAATCATACATTGTAGGATTTTCCAACCATGTTCTTTTGGTTTGTTCGGCTTGACCAGCTTCTCCTATCCATGTATTTGGAATTGCAATATATGAAAAGAAAGAATGTTTCTTAACTTGAAGCAAACAATTCTTTATAAATTCTATATCATTTTCTTCTGAAGTCAGGTATCCATCATTATTCTTTGCTATTTCTAATAATTCTTCCTCATCATATTCTTTTATTAAGGAATAATAACCTATAAGTGGAACTGATTTGTTGAAATGTTCGATAATGAGCTTACAATTACTCTTTAACTCTTCATTAGATGTAATGAAGTCCAAAATGAATATGCCACCAACATTACCATTGTCAGTAATCGAGGGCAGGGCACTAAAATCGATTCTTTTAACTTCATTATCATCAAGCTGCTCTCTAATACGTCTGTAATGATAATCGTATGTCAACTTAGACCAGTTACGCTTACATTTATCTATCAGAATGACATATAAATCCTTTTCTACCTGTTCGTCAAATTTCGAGATAATCTCAAAAATTTGGTCATAGACACTATCATAGAAGTATCTTGTACGCTTTCTAAATTCAGAAATTTTTCTATATTTTGATTTTAACCAATCAGTTTGGCGATCCATTAGGAAAGAGCTAAAGCTTTCGCAGAATCCTTGCCAAACTTTGAACTCTGAATCTACATAGGAACCCAAACGGTTTGGTTTGTTGAAATGCACATTATAGACGTACCGTCCGTCATTTGAACGAACGTCTTTGAGAATTTGCCAATATTCAGAAGAGAAATCGTCTTGTTTCTTTTCCCACCCTTCGTAACCTTTGCTTTCGTCGTACAATTTTTGCAATTCAGCAATATGTTTTTTGCTAATGACGACTTCGTTATCTTTCGGTGTTCTGATTTTATGAACAAGACAATATGTTTTATACCCTTCAGGGTATTTCTGCCTGATTTTGGTCGCAAAAATACGAAGGTCGTCTCTTTGTTTCCATACCTCCTCAGAGTCAGCATCTATTTGCCTTAACTCATCTAATAATAAGGATGCTACTGCAATCTTTACCTTTTGAGGAATGGGCATGAAAAGTTTTATACCACTTTTGTAATTAACTCTATCCTTGCATTTCGGGAAAGATTCGCCAATAAACTCGAACAATGTTTGAGGATATTTATCAGCGAGATTCTTTACTCTTTTGGCTAAGGATTCCCATTCCTCCCAGTCACTATCAGATAAGGAGAGCAATTTTTTAGACTGCTCATCTGTTATAGAAGAGATGGAATGAACTTTTTCGCAATCCAGTAAAACCTTAGTTAGGAATGGATGCGATTTCAATATAGAACAAACACGACTTTTTTTCCCATTATATTTGATAATGAGATATACTATCGCTGCAATGATTACAGCAACGATTAGAGCTATTGCTATGATGTCGCTTATCGCCATTTCTATTCAGCCTGTTTCTTTGCTTTAGGTCTATTTATCTTCGGTATGATTTGGATGATAAAACGTTTGTTGTAATCTTCCACTTTGTTGTCGCGGTTGATTCCATTAAATCCACTACCAGCTATAATAACCTCGGTATTGTACTTTCTAAAGTCAATACCCTTAGATTTCCAATAAAGGTATAGAGCTAATGCGCGGTTATAGCTTAAGTGGTACATCTCCACATTGTCAGGGTTGTAGTTTCCGCTTTTCAGATTTTGCCATTTAATCGCAGCATTACCTTCAATAACCATTTGATAATTGAAGTTCTCGTTCTCATTAAGGGACTGCAATATCTGTAAAATGTCATTTCCAACAGTGTCAACAATCTCAAGGTACTCAGGTTTGATCTTGTCATCATTAGAGTAGAAGATTTCTTTCTCTTGAAAGTCCTTAGCGTAAAACATCTTTCTTATGGAATCATATTCCAAAGAAGACGATTCACTGAGGACCTTGAATTGGTCTTCAAGGTGAAGGATGTTTTCGAGGTCTTGTTTATCTGCTATAGCTTCCTTGTATGCCCTTTTTAACTCTCCATTCATACCTCCTACTTTAACAAGGCATATAATGAAGAGGACAAGCATGACAAAGAAGAGACTTGTCATCAAGTCAGAATAACTGGTCCAAAACGGATCCTTTTGTTTTCCTTTTGCCATGATTAGTTCTTGATAGATTTAATAGCGGAAATCATTTCTTTCACAGCAGTCAGAAGGTCTGCATTCAACTTTGCACTGTCTGATTGAGCCTTGACCTGTGACTGTTTCAAGTTTTGAATCTCCTGTTTCAAATCTTTGTAGCAGGTAGCTTGAACATTAGCGTATTCAATGAGAGAATCGAGAACGTCTTTCAGTTTAGACAAAGAAGTAAATGCGGCCTGGTTGTCTTGAACGAATGTTCTAATATAGTCAGTAGAAGCTCTAAGCTGACCATTCAGTTCTTCAGAAACTGTAGAAGCATCTGTTGTTAATTCATCAAACTGTTTTCTCCACATTTCGCGTGCTTCAGAACCTGTTGGGAAATGTGTCTCTATAGCAGATTTGAATTGTTCCTGAAGCTTTCCTGCCGTCTCTTGGTTTTCTACAACCACCTTTAGAGATTTAGAGAAATCTTCAAAAGTCTGGACGATAGTATCAATCTTTGAGACAGCTGTATTCACCTCCTGAATGGTTGTGTTCAGTGAATCTTGATAACCATGGAAAGCGTCAAGGGACTCCGAAGATTCCTTCAATGTATTGAAGGTTTCAGCTATTTGTGTGGCAACTCTCGTTTGGTCCATTTTATTGATTTCGACTAAGAGAAGATGCTGCTTTTGAATGTTATCATTGAGTAGTTCAGCAGAGTTGGCATAGGCATCAAGATTATGTCCAAATTTGCCAATGAACTCTCCAAGGACACCCTTCAGGGAGTTAAGACTTGAAGCCATGCTGTTAGAAAGAACCGGCATCAGCTCTCTACGCACGAAATCATAGTATCCGTTTTTATTTTTATCACATTCAATAAGTGCTTTTTTGTAATTAACGGATGAATTCCGAATCATTAAATAAAGACCAACGAAGCTAGCTACCATTGCTATAACGACACCAATAAGAAGGTTTCTTAATGGTGACATTTCACCAGCGTTGAATAATGCATCAACATTAAATGCTATTCCAGCAAGACCAGTGATGATACCTATGAATGTACCCGCTAGACCAAGGTAAAGAGGAACATTAACAGTATTAGAAATTTGCGTTTCAAGGGAGTCTATCTTCCTTTCGCAAATATCTTGAATAATGGAGAAGTCAGCAGATGTTCCCACATTCTTACAAAGGTAGGCGTTCGTTTCATTTATAACTTCTCTGAATGCAGCACTACCCGCGTTATTTTTGATTCTAATTAAATCAACGTCAGCATATTCAATTTTCTCAATAGGTGCTACTTCTTCGAAGCTCTCTTCCTCCTCGTCATCTTCATCATTGACTGATTGTATGGTAGGAGGTTCTGGCACATGCCTTTTGGGAGGATTGTTGATAAATTGCTCAAGCTTTGTCTTAGATTGAAGAATATCTTTGGTAATAGATGATTGTACCAGCTCAAATGATGCTTCATTAGGGAAGAATCCTGCCAACTGAGCGATTTTTTCCTTAGTCTCTTTGAAAGACTTACTTTGATAAAATAAAACTACGGTAACGATGACCACTGCCAATACGATAAGGACAAATTCAAGAAGTCCCATTCCGAAAATAGTGATTGGTTCCATACTATTTAGAATAAATTAAGTTGCTGTTGATGATTGTTCTTATTATTTTTCTTTTCTTCCTTCAAAGCGTCTTTACGAGCTTTTGCTTCTTCAGGCGTTAGAGGGGTATAAGTTTCGTTCTCATTTGGATATTTTCCTTCTATATACAACTTCACTAAACCAGCATGTGAAAGAGGCGAAGTAATATCCCTAAACTCGATGTTTGTATTATAGTCCAAGAAAACGATGTCATTCGTTTTTGCTCTTTCCGCAATGCGAGAAACTATCTCATGAACTTCAGGAACATTATCCAACACCCATTTGTAAGTAGGAAGATAGATAAGCATTCTCGCATCAAAGTAGTTAAGCAATTCTTTACCATAGACACCTTTACGATGCCCAAGAGGTGGCCCAAAGTGTCTTACTGTTCTTTTAAGCCCCTTCATGGTATCGTTCTTAAACATTTCCACATCGACATCAGCCGTTTGGAAAACCTTAAGTCCTTGCCATATAGCTTCGACACAGGTAGCAGTCATTCCTGGAGTAAATGGAACAGGAATGTTTCCATGAGGGTAAAAAGGACTTAGCATCTGAGCATAGCGCTTTTCAGATGCAGATGTAATATCCAATATATCAGCATTTGGATATTGCTCCTGGATTTTTTCCAGTTTCCTTTTTTTGTTTTCAACGTATATCATCAGAATCTCATTTTTCTTGGGTTGTCTATATTTGTGATGTATCTCAAAGGAATAAATGTTTTTATCATACATTCAGCTTGATGCTGGAAGAATATTTCACCTTCATCTCTGCTCACATAATTTCTTTGAGTAGCAGCTATATTTACTCTCTGTAAATCTTCAATTTCACCACCACATGAGAATGAGCTAGATGCGGCGTTCCTATCGGTAAATAGAGTTTCTTTGAATGCCGCAACTTCTATATCTACATATAATAGGACTAAGGATGAACCTTCATTATGTTTTCTCCATGCCATTGGGTGGTCATCACAGAAACTTAGGCGCACATAATCTTGTAAACCATGTCTTCTGTCGTATCTCCGTGAATCAGGGTCTCCTCCAGGATTAGGAATATTTATATCGTTATTTTCGCAGTATTCCCATGAGTACAACCCTCCTAATTTCTTAATCTGATAAAGATTTTCTTTATCGGTGAAGTGATAGAATCTAGTTATACCCTTCATCCTCAGGTACTGAAGGATGGAATCGCCATCTTCTTTCTTCTGTGTAACGATAGCAGTTAGACGCTCAACTTCGAGTTGGCGTTTTTGCTCTTCGCGGGCAAGTTTCTCTTCATATTCTTTTGCTTTACGTTCTCTTTCAAGCCTTTCTTCTTCTTCGCGCTGTCTTCTGATACGTTCCTGTTCCAGCCGACGAGCCTCTTCTTCAGCCCTACGCCTTTCCTCTTCTTCACGTCGACGTATTTCACGTTGGCGCAGCTCTTCTTTAAGCAGGCTGATGTCATTGAGAAGCTCTTCGTACAGGCTACTCAACTGATTATCTCTCAGTTCTTGCAATGCTGAAGAAGTACTGAAAAGCAAATCTTCAGCTCGCTCAGGTTCTTCAGCCTCTATGAAATCTCGAACAGAATCAAAGTTTTTGGCTACTTGCTGCTGTAGTTGCCTTCTTCTTTCCGCCTCTTCCTCTTTGCGTTTCTGCATCAGGTCTTTCATTGTTCGAACCTGACGCTTCTTTGGTGGATTGAAAGGCTTGATTTCTATTGGCTTTATATCAGAGAGGCTTTTTATCTCAAAGCTCGGAATTTCTACTTTTCGATTTTTTAGCTTCTCTAATTCAGCATCAGTCTTTCTTTTCTGTGCATTGAGTTCAGATATGCGCTTTGTCAGATCACTCAATTCCTTGTCGTAATCTGGTCCGAAGAATATGCTTTTTAATTTATCTAAAAACCCCATGCCTATGGCTTTATTTATTTCTTGAATAATTTAGCTTGGTGACCGAAGGATGCAAGCATTCTGTTAGTGGCGTCACAGAAGAACTGGAAAATGGCCTGTCGATCATCTTCATTGATATATGACAAAGGGCGGTCCTCGTATATGCGACAAGTTACCTTGTCATCAAGACGCTGCCATGTCAAAGAAGAACCATATTCCTGTTCGATAGCATCCTTCTGAGTTATCAAAGCATCAAAGATACTTTTGTTTTTTTCCTGATTGCCGGAATTGATGTATGCTTCAATGCGGCAGTTGTCTTTGGTGATAACAAGATTAACATTTGTGGCAGGAATACCTTTGATAGATTTTCCTATCCATGCATCGGATGTAGGTCTCGACTTAGCATAAATCCCGTTATTTGCCTGGTTGTACTCAATAAACTGTTGCCAAAAATCCAACTTCTGAGCTCCTCCTTGCGTAAGAGAAGAAGATTTCTTCATGCTCTTAGCCCAATCATTGGGGCGTTCAACGATATTGAATTTAACTGCAGGCTCCGACTTACCGATGCGCCACAGCTCAATTTCAATGAGGAAGAAGGCACATTGATCATCGGTATGATTATTCAGCCATTCGATAGCCTGCTTGTGTTCGTCACGAGCACGCTTTACAATCCAAATGATAACTTCGGCATCCTTGCCTGAAGCATAGGTGATAATCTTACCGAGTTGGTCGTGGTTGGTATCTTCCAACTGGTTTTCAATGATAATTTTCCTTCCAGTACTTTCTTCGGAAGCGAAAACATCAACACTGAATTCTCCCACGTTTGATTCCTGCTCTTCAAGAACGATGTCAATACCAATAGCCTCGCTGAGCATAGAAAGGTTTTCTTCCTCAGCGAGCCATGGTGTGAAGTCCTTCGCTTCATGTTTCCAGATGGAGCGAAGATCTTCTATCTTTTCAAGTTTACCTAATTGCTTCATATATAGTATAGGACTTTATAAAACTAATCGCTGTTTGGCTTTGGTTCCAGGCACGATTACATATTCCATCTTCGATGAAGATGCGATTTGTTGAGCGTACTCCTTTTTTGCTTGAACGACAGCATCATCAATCATGTGATCGCCTTTAACCTCAATGATGACGTAAGAACCATCTTTCTTTTGGATAAGGAAATCAGGATAGTAAGAACGGACAGCATTTGACTCCGGGTCAATGTAGTTAATTGCAAAATCAGTCTGTCCTGCGGTGAGCATACCCGTGAACCAAACTTTGGTAAGTCGCTCATCTTTGAGGAGCGTCCAGAACATTTCAATTTCAGGCTTCGAGTCAAAGCAGTAGTTGTCGACATTGAAGGACTTTTCTCTGTAATCTTTGTACTCGTCGGAGTTGTATGAAGCGAGCAAACCGTGTTTATATTTTACTTGGTAGAAGTCCATGCCTTTTTCCTTCGGGTCTTTTACGAGTTCAAGCACCTGGTCTTCTTCGTGCTTGAATTCTACGATGTCATATAACTCTTTAAAAAGGCGTGGTATTACTTCGTCGTAAAGCAGTTCGTTGAACTCGTTTACGCGAGTGCAAACATCTTCAAGTGACTCTTTTGCTGAAGACATGATGCCCTTAATCTCAACAGGCGACATCTGCAAGTATCTTGCAATCTCAGCAACAAGGGTAAAAGGTGAGAAGTGACGCTGGTCCTTCACTTCTGATATATCTTCAGCATGGCCGACAACAGTTGAGAGGTTGTCGATAGAGCGCCTTGTCTTCTTTATGCGGTATTTCTCAACATCAACTGTTTCAAGCTGAAGGTCCAAGTTGTTTGCAAGCGTTTTCTTTTTCATTTGATAGAGCTTGCGGATTTTCTTAACAGTCACTTTGATGGGCGGTGGAACCAAACGAACTTCAGCGATGTTCGAATCATTTGTGCCAGCCATGTCATCAAGAGAGATGTTGAAGTTCTCTTTCAACTCATTGTTAAGAATGTCCATGTTCTCGTTCGAGAAGTAGAGATATGCCGTGTGTTGGTAGTCGCCTATCTGGCGCAAGCAACGCATGGTAGCCTGTAAGACGAAAACAGTAGATTTCGCACGGCGGTACATTGCAACGGCGAACAGAGAACGGCAGTTCCATCCTTCTTTACCTTTACCAACCAGGATGATGAATTGCTTTTCAGAGCGTGGTGTGTCAAGATTGTTGAATTCTCTTAGGTCATCGTTAGAAGTAACGGTAGTGTCACCCACATTCACAAGAATTCGGGATGTAGGGATTCCTAAACGAATAAGTTCTGCCTCTATTGCAGGACGTAGCTCGTGAGTGGCTTCTTCAATTGATGATGCGAAGAAAGCCATTTTAGGCAGCATATTCTCGACACGTTTTTCACCGCACTTTTCCCAGAAGTCGGTGATTGAAGCCCGACAGAAAGCCTGTACGTTTTCCCGGATGTTCTCGTAAGCAAACGGGAGAACTTTCTTCAGGTACTCGTGGTCTATCGCTTCGCGAAGGCCATAGGCATAAACGACTTCAGGAAGGAGGCGGTTTTTGACGTATGGAGTACCTGTATAGTTGTAACAAGCAACGACGCGCGATCCTGCTTGTGCAAGGCTTGCCGCCAGTTCGTTGATAGTAACACGAAGGCTTGTAGTCTTAGATGTGGTCATCAAGTCTTCAGACAACTTGTTGCCGAAGACGTGATGAGCTTCATCGACATAGATTCCCAGCTGCTTCAGACGCGAGAGTTTTGTGAAACGGTGGTTGTCTATCAGCTGTATTTCATTCTCGATGTCTTCGATTCCAGCTTCTTCTCCAAGGGCAGCGAATTTGCTCATCAGAGAAAGTGCGGTGTATTTACCTGTTTCTTCTCCAAAGAGCGTCTGAGCAGCAGACTTTTGTTTGTGCTCTTTTTTAAGAATTATCTTCTGTGAGTTCGTGATGATGATGTTATACATCGAGTTATCTATCGTAGATAGTTGCGTAGAAGTATCATCAAGGAAATGGAACTTCAAGTTGGCATCAAGCCACGAGAGATATTCTGCAGGTACGACTTTAGACTTGTCGAAAGTCTGTATTTCACGCAGGGATTCGAGAACGGTTTTATCCGGAGCGAATACCAAAGCGTTATGACAATAAAGCGGAGTGCGAGGGTATTTGTTTGCCAACAAGAACTCATAGAAGATAGAGGTGGCCATCAGGACTGTCTTTCCTAATCCCATTGTAAGGGCAAAGATGTAGTTAGGGTAGTCCTGTTCCATAGCCTTAATCTGGTCGAAGATTTGTTGGAAGTATCCTTTTGTTTCGTCTTGTCCTATTTCAGTAACATCAAACATAGATAGCTGACCGCTCTTTTCTACGCCTGCAGTTGTACGTCCTTCAAACTTACCAGTTTTAGTATACCATTCGTTGAAGATTTGCCAGAGTTTTTCGTTCTCACAAAACTCTTTCAGGAAAACATACATTTCAAGTGCTTCAAACTGAGGCACGCGAAGGTATGCTTTGGCGTTCTCTTTCGGGTTGTTGAAGTTTAAGAACTTCTTAGAAAGAGGCTTGAACGCAGCGTACACTTTTCTATGTTCCGACCTAACAAATAGCTGAAGGTATTGGTAGAACGGAAAATCTATCGTTGCAGTTTTTCTTTTCTTCGCCATAACTTTTAAGAGTTAATTTCGACTTCGCACGATTCAGATAGTACGTCTGTAATCTTCACTTTTATGGTCCCCGCATCTGCAGGTATGTTGTAGATGCCTTTCACTGTTGTAGAGCCTTCAGGGATGTCTATTACCGAAGGCGAGAAAACGGCGCCATCGAAGTTGAAGTCAATTTTGATGGAGTCCACTAACTCCCTCCAGTTATCAACATCTTGCTTCTCGATAGAGAGCTTTTGCAAGAGATTCATCGGGTAGAATTCACGAATAACAAGACGGTCACCTTCGATATGAATATCTGCTTCAGAGTCACGTCTGAACTCTAAGTTCACCTTGTCACGTAGGATATCTATAACCTCCACGTCAATTTTGTACCCCTCATTCTGCATGGCCAGCTTCAGGTTTGCAGCAAGGTCAGGCTCGTGTCCCATACAGATAAGCGTAACCAGTTCGACAGGCTTTCCGGGAGATTCAGCTTTTAGTTTGTCAAACCTATCACGTGGGAAGCCATTGATTAACTCGTTAAGGTCTGCTTTTGTAGCTATACGGTTTATCGGCATGATTTTCACCATACGTCCATCCTTCTCACCGTCGTATAGGTCATTGCCTGGGAGCGGTTGCAATTCGAGTGCTTGTATCAGCAAGTCTTTTGCCTGCACAGGATTGCGGAAAACGTCGTAGTTATTGACATTCCAAACCTCAAAACCGGTGTAACGAGCTTCCTCATCGGGCAATGACTCATTTATTTCTTTCGCTACTTTGTTAAGACGTTTAACTGTGGTGTCAATGGCACCGAGGTTTATGTCAGCCCCGATGAACCTACGACCAAGCTTCATGGCCACAGCCTGCGTTGTACCACTTCCCATGAAGCAATCGAAAACCAAGTCTCCAGGATTTGTTGAAGCAGAAATAACTCTTCTTAGTAAAGCTTCAGGCTTTTGGGTAGGGTAATCCAAATATTCAGATGAGACAATACCCATCCCCGGGATATCGTTCCAAATATTATCAACGGTAATTTCTTCGTTGACAAGTCCGTTTTCATCTATATCTCTATAATATTTGACTGCTACCTTACCTCCTTTACTTGCATAAACGCGTTTATTTTCTTCGTCAATAATAATCTCACCATTTTTGGGTGCATATAATCTCCCTTGGTTATACAACTCATATAAGCTTTCAAAGGTATAACTTCCAGGGTCTGATGTTCTGAAAAACCCTTTATCGTCTTTTTGGTATTTCTTTTCGGCTTCTTCTTGTGTGATTTTATTAATTTTTACTTGCCTGTGCCATGTTGATGATGATGCTTTTTTTGAATAGATAAGAATATAATCTGACGAAAAAGCATAATACTCAGCATAGACTTTCATACCTCTTGGTATTTGTCGCCTCCATGTAATTTCGTTTCTAAAGTTCTCTGCTCCAAATACTTCATCAAGAATAAGTCTTAAAAGGTGAGATTTATGCCAGTCACAATGCAAATATATAGTACCGCTATCTGAAAGCAATTCGCGCATGAGAATTAGCCTCTCATACATAAATTGTAGATATTCGTCGTTGCTCCAAATGTCCGTATATTGCTTTTCTTCAAAAGCAGTTTTGTCGTTTTCTGCTTTTTTCCCACGAAGTTCTATCTTCTTTTTGTAGTCCGCTTTCGAATCAAATGGCGGGTCTATATAGATGAGATCCACCTGCCCACGGTATTTCTTCAAGAGGTGTGACATCACTTGAAGGTTGTCTCCCCAGAAGATTTTATTTATCCAACCGTTTGTTTCCTCTCCAAAAGATTCCTTCTGCTGTGCCGGATAGAACTGGGTAGAAGTAAAGGGACGCTTGCCGCGCCAGTTGAGCATCGGCTGCCCCTTAATTGGCTCAAACTTGAAGTCTTCTACGGACTCGATGTTTTGCTCTGCTTTAAGATTAAGCTCGTTCATATATTGTATTTTTATGTTTAACAATTAAAGTTGCAGAAGAAGCGTAGGTCACAGTCGGAGCAGTGACGCTCGTTTCTTCTGACATTCTCCATAGAGAAGTCTTTCTTCTCAATTTTGGAGACCACCTCCTCGAATGATTGTATGGTAGAATCCACGTTCTGCTGCTGATAGCGGAACGTAATGCGAGGGTTGCCATCCTCTACTTTCGGATAGTACAGATGCATTGCACTTACCTTGTGGCCATAACGCTGTTCAATAAGGTATGCATAGATTTCGAGTTGTCGGCGGTATTGGTTCAGGATTTGTCGTTTGTATTCGTCGCGAGTGTTCACATCCGGCTTGTCACCAGATTTGAAGTCCACAAGCTCCACAGTTCCATCTTCGCCCTCAACCAGGTCTATCTTACCCTTCAAGATATAATCTTCCTTAACAAGTGAGACATCCACTTCTGCCTCTTTTATGCGATGCCAGAACTCAGCATTCACATCGCGATAGTTCAAGACTTGTCGAAGGATGGCTTCACGCTGTGGTTCATTCAAGTAAGAATGTAGCTGCTTTATGAGAAGCTGGTAATTTGTATTGAACCACGATTCTATATTTTCGTTGGTCAGCAAATTACTTTCACCTCTGAGGACTGCTTTATGGATGTCCTCGATGGTCTGGTGCAACAGCGAGCCACCCATGGTAGAACCCTTCCGCTCCTCCACGAACTGAAGTTCCTTATAGAACTCGTACTGGCGTGGGCAGTTCTCGTAAAGCAAGATGTGAGAAGTAAAAGAGTACTCATGCTTTACATTAGTCGGCTTGACCTTAGCCAAATCAACCTTGTGCAAATCAACTTGTGGGGCATTCCATTTAGGAAGATTGTTCCAGTAATGGGCGAAGTAGGCAGAGGGAGTCTTGCGACCCGTTGACTGCTCGCAACCAGTCAGTAAGAGTAAGTTCTGTGCTCTCGAAAAAGCCGTATAGTAGAGACGTGCAAAATCGAAGTATTTAATTTCATCCAAAGGCTCATATATAGGCTTATGAAAATAATGCGTTTGCAGAATTTCGTCTAAATCTGTGTAACCCTTTGTTGGCACAGCATTCATCGAACCAACTATCGTGATTGGGAACTCCAACCCTTTCGACTGGTGGATGGTCATAAATGAGACGCAACCAGAGGGCAGCGTTTCATCAAAGTCCTCAAACTCAGACATACCACCTTGCACTAAGAAACGAAGGTAGTAGTTGAAGAAATTCTTCAGCACCTGTTCGATGTTCTTTGGCGTGAAAATAGTGATGCCATAGAGATATTCAAACTTCGACACAAGGCTGGTAAACATACCGATGTTATAAGCAGCGCGGAGGTCGGTCTTGTTTGCATCCAAATCAACCTTTAGGTATTTTGCGAATAAAGGATATTGGAACATACGATAAACCAAAGAAGTCATACCGTAGTCCGTTCCCTTATCAAGGAAAGCATGTTTCTGCTGAGTAGCCATCACCCATCTGATAAGGTCCTTGTTACCTTCCGGGTCTTCCTGCAATGTCTGTATAAAGAAGTCTGACCATTGAAGACAAAGCCCCGAAGTAGTAGTACCTTGCTCAAAGAGAGCTTCTACTTGTGGGAAGAGAGACACAAGACATCCCAGCATGAGACGAATTTCTTCACGCTCAAAGAACATGTCAGAGCGAGGAGAGAAAACTTTTATGCCGTTTTCCTCTAGGTAGTCTGCCAAGGCTTTGGCTTTGTCTGATTTGACAGAGCGGAAAAGGAAAGCTATTTGGTTGTAGTCGGTGATAATGTGCTCATTCTCCAGATAGCGAATGAAGCGCAGCACTTCAGCATGGTATTCTTCGGTGTCATTTTCCGCACTTAGGCGTAAAACAGTAGGAGTATCAGGGAAAATATCTTCACGAGGAACGATCGTCTTATCAAAACGGAATGTCTGGCCGTTAAATGTCCAAGTCTGGTTCTGCATCCACCGATTGTAAAACTCGATGATTTGAGGGTCAGAGCGGTAGTTAGTTTGCAGGAAGAATACCTTACATTCGCCTTCCGGGAAGTTCTTGTCAAACTCCAGGATATTTCGGATGGTGGCACCACGGAAACGATAGAGACCTTGGTCATCGTCTCCAACAACACAGATGTTATTGTTCTTTGAAGCAAGCATCAATAAGATGCGCTCCTGAATGGTGTTGGTATCTTGGTACTCGTCCACCATGAAATAACGCACCTTGTCTTGGATTTTAGACAGGACATCTGGGTGTTCGGTGAAGAGCTGGTATGTAGCAAACTGAATAGAAGAAAAGTCGAGAGCGTTTTCTTCTTCTAGGATTTGCTCATAGATAGAATAGCAAGCAGCAAGAGCCTTCACAGAAGGAAAGTCAGATTGTTTCAGTTGTTCGACATCAAGAATTTCCTCTGAAACGGTATTCAACTTTTCAGCGATGCTTGCAGCTTTCCTCCAGTAGGATACGCGGTGGTCACCTATTAACTCAGTTATATCTTCCACAGCCATAAACTCGTTTATATGGCGGAAGATCGTAAAGACCTGCTCGAATTGGTCAAAAAGGCGGTAAGAGCGTTTAAGGCGTGTGAACTCACGGTTTTCTTCCAGAAAGCGGAGGAAAATAGAATGCAATGTGCCGATGTACATTTCATTCAAGTTTGCCTGAATGCCGTTTTGCAAGAGGAGGTTAGATATACGAGTTATCAACTCCTTTGCGGCCTTTTCCGTGAAAGTACCGACCATAATCTCCTCAGGCTGCACACCTTTTTGTACAAGGTTAACTATACGATCAACGAGAGTCTTGGTTTTTCCTGAACCAGGACCCGCGATGACGAGGACAGGACCTTCAGTCTGGTTAACTATTTGTAGCTGGTCTTTATTTAACTCCATATTCAAAAAGGAACTCCCCCGACAGTGTCTCGACGGGCGACCAAACCCTTAATAACACTGCGGAGGAGTCTTTTATATTGTTTTGCCTTTCGGCTATTGAGGTCTATTTTCGAGCATGTGCGCGTATGCAGGTGCGTGTGCGCTCATGTATAACTTGCAAAAGTACAAATTTTCCCTGAGAAATCTCTAAAAGAGATTAGAATTTTAGCGTTCTTTATGTATTTCCGTAGCATTTTATTCTCTTAGCGACCGGAAAACGTCTTTTTTGACGCATAAAGAAGGGTAAAAACAGGGAATTTGGATAGCATCCGCGTTAAAGTACCTTTACGCTGGGAAAAAGTGCCCGAAAATTTGTACCTTTGCGTTCTAAAAAGGATTAGTTAGATGACTTACATAATAGCTGCCATCATAGCAGGCTTCCTTATATTGTTGACAATTCTTTGCACTGTAGTAAGGAAACAAAACACTGTAAAAAAATATCGAGCCATACTCGATAGGCTGCATGGTGTTTTGAAGAATGGTTGTGAAGAATTCAATTCGATAAGCAACCCTACAAAAGAACTGGGCGAAGATGAATTTCTCAAATTCAAAGAGAAATACAAATCACCTCTTCAAGAATTGAAGGACACTCTTGTTCACTGTCCTAAGAGTCTTATAACTGAAGAATTGGAAAATCTTATCATTGCGTATGATGGTATGGAAGCAAGATTTAACGAAAATAATCAGTGTTTCCATGCATTGGAAAATATAAAAAGAGATTTTACTCGCAGCTCAACTCAGTTGAACAGCTTATTATCAGAACAACATTATTTCGCATGTTCAGAGAAGGATGATTTCCTTAGTGATTGGAGAAGTTTGTTGGGAGATATATCTTTGGTTTTAAGAAAAGCGAAGGAGTATGTAACGAACCTTGATGATATTCAAAAGTATAATGAAACCATAGATGGCATTGTTAAAATACGGAAGCAGCATAATGTTCGCTATGTGCGCGATATGCTAGTAGAGAGGAAAGATTTCTTTGATAACGCTTTAGATTACCCTCTTGATGACCAACAAAGAACTGCAATCGTAAAACTGGAGGATAATGGATTGGTTGTCAGTAGCGCAGGAAGTGGCAAGACAAGTACTATCATTGGACGATGCAAATATCTTATCGAGCAAGAACATATCGAAGCAAATAAGATATTGCTTATATCATTCACGAGAAAAGCGGCAGAAGAACTTCGAGACCGTTTAGGTTACGAAGATGTTCAATGCAGCACTTTTCACGGATTAGCTTACAAGATATTATCCATTGTAAATGATGAGAAGCCATCTATAACAGATGAGGGATTGAAACTAAATGTTTTCAATAGGTTGATGAAAACAGAGCATTTTCGTGATGCTGTAATACATTACATCAACCACATGCAGCGTTTCATGTTGTTTGCCCATCAATATGAAACCGCAGAACAGTATTATGCCGATCGTAAGAAATACGGCATACAGTCTCTATATCGTGATATGCAGGGCGATATCAGTTTCACGAAAAGTGAGGAAGAGTATCAGATTGCCGTTTTTCTGACTGAGTTAGGCGTTTCTTATGTTTATGAGAAGCCCTATATCTATAAGACTTTCACAAAAGAGCATCGTCAATATCGCCCAGATTTTACCATCTATTGGACCGATTCAGCAGGACTTCTGCACACCGTTTATTTGGAGCATTATGCAATAGACAAGAATAATAGAGTACCACGCTGGTTTGGTGAAGGAAAAAAAGGTGGCTGGACAGAAGCAAATAGAATATATAATCAAGGCATCTTGTGGAAAGAGGAGCTTCATGCAGAGCATGGAACAACTCTTATAAAGACACATAGTTATGATTTTCATGAAAAAAGGATTAGGCAAGTTCTGATTGATGAATTACGACGTGTTGGAGTGCCTATTAAAGAACGAACCAGTGAAGAACTTCGCACGATGTTAGTTAGCCGTAGTAAGCAGATTGAAAAATCGGTAGTTCAGCTGATAACATCGTTCGCAAACCTTTTGAAAGCAAATCAGATAGATATAGATAAGCTCATCAGTGATTGTGAGAACGAAGATGAGAAACGCAACCGTTTCATTATTAAAGAAATTGTTAAACCATATTATGAGCAATACGAGGCTATTAAGCTCAAACGTGGTGAAAAGGACTTCACAGATTGTATAATAGAAGCTACAGAACTTTGTGAAGAAGGAAAGTGGCTTGAAGAATACTCTCACATTTTGGTGGATGAGTTCCAAGATATTTCCCTCGACAGATACAGGTTTTTACAGGCTTTAAGGAGTAAACGCCCTTTGACAAAACTTTTTTGCGTAGGCGATGATTGGCAGTCAATATATCGTTTCACTGGAAGCGACATGTCGCTTTTTAATGAGTTCCAACGCTATTTTGGCTATACAGAAGAAAGCCGTATTGAAACGACATACCGCTTTGGCAACCCACTTATGGATATTTCGTCTGAATTTATCCAAAAGAATCCAATACAAAAGAAAAAGAATTTGCGCCAGGGTAAAGCAGATGCTTTAACAAACCTATATTTCAAAGAAGTTGAAAAGGATGGAATGCTTGATGCTGTTTCTTCGATTATTGCAACCATTCCAGCAGAAGAGTCAGTATTGATTATTGGCAGATATATTTATGATGCTCGTTCAATCGGGTATGAGTTTCCTTTGAACGATGTAAATAGAAAAAACATATTCGTCAAAATAGGAGATAGAAAAGTTCAATACCTAACTTGTCATTCAGCGAAAGGGCTTGAAGCAGATCATGTTCTTTTGGTGAACTGCAATCAAGGAGTGTACGGCTTCCCTTCATTGGTTGAAGATGATCCATTACTCCGCTATGTTTTGAGCAATAAGGACGAATATGAGTATTCCGAGGAACGACGACTGTTTTACGTTGCAATAACAAGAGGCCGCAAAGATACTTACGTTCTTTACGAAAAGAACAATTCATCAATTTTTGTCGAAGAATTATATGATGTAACTCCAGATGAAATGGAGGTTTGCCCTGTCTGTAAGATAGGACACTTAGAACCTGTTAGAAGCAATGTGGCGAAAAACGGCACTCCATACACGTTGTATCGATGCAGCAATTATCAAGCTGGATGTGAATATCAAAAGTATGTTTTTGATAACTAATAGGAACAATGAAAAGTATAAAACTGATAAAGGGTGAGTTTGAAGAGAAGGTTGACCTTCTCTTAGCACCAGGCATTCGTGCCGGATTTCCTTCGCCTGCGGAGGACTACCTGCGTGAGAGCCTTGACTTCAACCGTGACCTGATACGCCATCCAGAAGCCACCTTCTACGGAAAGGTAGAGGGTGACAGCATGGAGGATGCCGGTATCAATAACGGAGATATAGCTGTTATTGACCGTAGCGTAGAACCTCAGCATGGGGACGTTGTGGTGGGCTATGTCAATGGAGAGTTCACTATTAAGTTTCTTGACTTGACTCACAGGGAAGAAGGCTATATTGAACTTCGTCCGGCCAACAAAAACTATCAACCTATCCGCATTGACGAGAACACCAAATTCGAGGTGTGGGGCGTAGTTGTTTGGACTATTAAGAACTGGAAAAGATAATTATGAATGAAGTGATAAACATCGACGAGAAGAACTACGGTGATTATCGAAACCTAAACATCGTCGCCTTTTCTCTTGCTTTTGGGGGAGCCATGGGCAGCCCCGGGGAGATTTTGGTTGTTTCCAAAGAAGCACTTGTTTATAGCATGAATTACGTTTATGGGAACATGACAATTGAAATGTGCTTTGAAGTCTGTCCTCCATTGAAAGATTGCAAATTTGGAATGTTTGATGTAGAAAAAACACCGAAAGGATGGAAGGGGGCAAGATTAGGTATGGGCAATTTTTTAGTTCTTGCAGAACCCATATATAATCACCTTAAAGGTGAACTTCTCGAAATACCGCCTCATATTCTATATGGCAAATGGCTGGGCATGGTATTAGATTGTATTAAGAAGTGATAATGCAAGATTTGTGAACTTATGTACGGCATCGTGGACTGCGATAACTGCTATGTCTCGTGCGAAAGAGTCTTTCGCCCAGACCTGAACGGAGTACCCGTTGTTGTTTTGTCGAACAACGACGGTTGCGTAGTGGCCCGCAGCAACGAGGCAAAGAAGATGGGCATCAAAGCCGGAACTCCTTATTTCCAGCTTGCCCAGCAATTCCCCAATCAGAAGATAGCCGTGTTCTCCAGTAACTACGAGCTATATGGTGAACTCACGGGGCGAGTAGTGGAGATTATCCGTCAGGAAGCCCCTGCCTATTTCCGCTACAGCATCGACGAGTGCTTTGTCTATTTCGATGGTTTTGCGGATGCAAACCTGAAGGAATGGGGCGAGAACCTGCACAAGCGCATCAAGCGCAGTGTCGGTATGCCAGTCAGCATCGGCCTTGCCCCGACAAAGACCTTGGCGAAGATGGCCAGTCACTTCGCGAAGAAGTACCCTGGCTATCGTCACTGCTGTCTCATCGACACCGACGAGAAGCGGAAAAAGGCGTTGAAACTTTATCCCATAGATGAAGTGTGGGGCATCGGACGGAGGTATGCCGCCAAGCTGCAGAGCCTCGGAGTGCAGACGGCCTACGACTTTGCAGAGCACCATGGGGGCTGGGTGCGCACTATCTTCAATAACATTGTCATCTATAGAACATGGCAGGAACTCAACGGTGTGGATGCCGTGCCCAATGAGGAGATGGCAAAGAAGAAAAGCATCTGCACGAGCCGTAGTTTCACTGGCATGGTGACTGACCTTGACACATTGAAGACCCATGTCTCGAACTATGCTGCGCGATGTGCTGAGAAACTGCGACAGCAAGGCACTGTTGCCAGTATTGTCAGCGTGTTCCTTTACACCAATGCTTTTCGTGAAGACTTGCCTCAGTATTGGAACTTTAGGGAGAAACGGCTGACTGTTGGCACCAACAGCACCATTGACATAGTGAAAGCCGCCAACGAAGTGCTGGAGAGCATCTACATTCAAGGCTATCACTATAAGAAAGCCGGTGTCATCGTCATGGGCATTGGTCCCAATTCGCCCATGCAGTTAGACCTGTTTGACTACAATGCCGAACAGTTTCAGAAGATGAAACGGCTTGATGCAGTCATCGACCGCATCAACAAAGTCAATGGTACCGAGACTATTGTCCTTGGTAGTCAGCAGTACACACAGAAGGACGGCAAGGGTAAAGCCGAAGTCTTTGCCAACGCCATAAAACATGACTTCAGAAGTAAGAATCCGACTACAAGGTGGAGTGATATTATAAAGTTAAAATAAGCAAATTACGTTAATAAAACATAAATCTTTATTCTTTTGAAGGTACATAAAACGCCTGAAAAAGAAGCAGAATTTGGCTAATTCTTTATAAAGCAAAGAGTTAGCCAAATTTCTTTGATTTCATTCGGGTAAACCTGAAACAGCATTTTGCCCGCATTGTATGTTACATATTCGTCAAACATACAATAGCGCAATGTGCTTCGTGGGGAAGTACAGGGAACCCATCTTTTGGGCAGTGGAGAACATCTTAGATATAGAGGCAGTGGTGGAATTCATTATACCACTCCTCCTACATCTACTGTGTTGAAGGTATCACTCTGTGGGAACTTCTCACAACCAATATACAACGTATCGAAGGCATCTGTGCCGTCGGTACGGTGTTCAAGCAGGTCCTCTTCCGTCTCAGCCAGCTTTTCACCGGCTTTGTTCTTGTGAAATCCATTGCGCCCACGGCTAACGCCCGCCGCCTGAACAGCGAGGATAAGGTCATCGTTATTCTGGCGGTTGAAGAACGGCATGAGCCGTTGCTTCCCTGCGAAAGCCTGGTTGATGAGTAAGTATTTCTCATCATGTCGCATCGGATTTCCGAGATACACGTCAATGACCGTCCATCCATGGCGTTCAAACTCATGGATGATCACCCAACGAAAGTCCTGTTCGTTGACCGCATAGTTTGACCCCAGGGCCGTAGTGTCATAATAGAAAATCACCGTCTTATTCTGGTGAAAAGCGTAGTACTGGCAGAAGTCGTCAATGAGAGCGGGAAGTTTCCGCTCGAATTTGACGTAGAACGACTTCAGGACGTTCAGCCTTCTGCCCGACGGCTGACCTGCAACAATCCAGTTGATGTTCGCGTTATAGTCCATGCCGATGCAGATAGGAGCGAGAGGGTTGCAGTCGCGGTCAGCGCGGCAATCCAGTTCACCGCTAAAGCTTTGCGCCTCATTCTCGGCATAGAACGACTGCGCCACCTCATCGAGGTATTCAAAGTTAGAAGCGTCGTACTTATGCCGCTCCTTCATGGAAGAGTAGAAGCCATCCTTTGCGATGCCTATGCGTTGGCATAGAATGGAAGTCTGGAATGTCAGCGGCGTAAGGTCGCGCTTCATCTGTCGGATGTAATTCTCGCCGAGCAGCTGCAAGTTCTCGATGGAAGAATACTCTTTGTAGTATGTCGCTACAGAACGCAGTTGATTCAGTTGCCTGTCCTTGTGCCGCAGCTGATAGATCCAGGCACGAGGAATTTTCTGCCCATCAGCCTTGGCTTTCTTCATCCGTTCCTTCAGCTTCCAGATGTCATACACCAGCCCCTCAATGGCCCGTATCACCTCCACGTCCATCTTCTCTTTGTAGTGCAGGAACCAAGACCCTTTCTGTGTCTGCGGCATATCCGAGAGAATCAGGATAGAGTGATTGCACGAATGACGTCCGAAGTGTGACTTGATACCACCATTCGCCGGAAGCGTCTCGTCCTTCAGGCGGTTGTAATCAATGAACTTCGCTTCGTCAATCAGCAGCCACGAAAGGGTCAGGGAGTTTGAGGAGCCCGGCCTGTCCTGTGAGATAATCACAGCACACGAGCCGTTATAGAACGAAATCACATGTTCAAACTCCGCCGGCTCAATGATAGGCTTCGCAAACGTCTTCGGCGGTTTCCGTCCGATGACATAATGCACGCCCCGGATATAACCCCATCGCTTCCATGCCGCGAACAACCCCGGCAGCGTGTTTGTCAGGCCATGCTTGAATGTCGGTACCACGATGCCCCCTGTGCTGCCAGGCATCCGTTGCATGTTGCGCAGTACAAACGGAGCCGCTATAGAGTCCGTTTTTCCTGTTCGTCGGCCAGCCACGATAACCGAGATGTTCGCTCCGATGAGTTGCGTCAGACGCTGTGGCTTGTTGAAATAGACTTTATTCATGAGGTGGACAAAATGCTTCTGAGGTAGTGACGAAAAACAGTGATTTTTAGAGCTTATTATTGATTCCGCAGATGAAAATCGGATTCTTCCCCTCTTTGAGGAGCAGATTCTTCATCGACTGGAGCGTAGAACCCGTAGTGACAAAATCATCAAACACGATGACATTCCCTTCGTGTGGGATGTTGTTTGCGTCAAACACAGCCCCGATGCGCTGCTTCGAGCGGCAGTGAGCGCAATCGAAGTAAAAGGGAATGCCCAGCTCTGCAGCCAGACCTTCTGCGATGCGCGAAGCAAAATTCCTCTCCTTGTGCCTTCGCATCGGTGTTGTCACCAACGCCCATGAGCCATTACCGAGATGAAACCCAATCATCTCGTGAATGACCGGCACCAAGTTCTCAATGAAGAACGGCACCATTGAGTCATCCGATTTGATGTCAGTGAGGGTACGTCCGAACACCGACTTCTGCCAAATCGTGATGAAGTTAGTGGAAGCCCGTCGGGTAAGGCGCAGGTGGTACTGGAAATCACACCGTGCCTCCTCCGACTTATCCCATGCCTTTCGGGACTTCGCGCTGAATAAGTCCTTGCCAGCAGGGGCATTTTCAGAGAGTGAGAAGTCCGGCATTCCGGGCACTACAATCTCCGAGGTTATCGAGCCGATGTCCTCGGGAGAATGGATTTCATTGAGCAGTTCTTCAATCATGCTGAGCGTTAAAAAGTCAAACTTAAAATACCCGACGATGTATCACACACCATCGGGCATCCTGTATAAAAATTTTTTAGCACGTTATTGAGTGGGAATCACTCTTCGAAAGCGTTGCAGTCGATAGTCCCTTCCTCCGTGTCAAGGGTACCCATGTAGAAGGGAGATGGAACCTCGTCCGTAGCTTCCACAGAGATAGTGGTGGACGTAGCCCCGGTAGGGCCTTGTCCGTTATCCTGTGCGACGGTCGTCTTGGTAATCCACTTCTCGCTACCCACGACGCGGAAATAGCCCTTGGTATCCTCCACGACAAACACGTTGTCGCTGTTATTGAGGTAGCAAGCAGCAGCCGATGCTTCAGGACCTACGCCCGGATGCACTGCAGTCAGTTTGTTCAACTGCGTCTGCGAGGGTACTTCACCCTGTGCCTCCGAGGTCAGTTGCGACTTATCCGCCAGGATGTCGATGAACTTCCATTTCGCATCAGCCACGAGGGTGAAGCTACCTGAGAGAACAGCCGTATTCGCCCTGCGGTTGTCCTCCCTGCTATAGGGAGGCCATTTAGCGATTTGGCTTTTAGCGATATAGTAGATGCGCTTTCTGATGCCAGGCAGCTCAGGCGTGCCCATGCACCATTCGAGCGACTTTTGAAGGGGAGAACATTCTACAGCCATAACATTCAAGTTGAAAGTTGAAAAATGAAAGTTGAAAGTTAGCCCGCCAGCTCAATGACCTTCATTCTGCGCTTGTCGATAGACTCGAACTGACAGCCGAAGAACATAGTGGCGATGTAAGAGAGGATGAAAGGCTCGTACTTCTCCACGGTCACCGATTCGACGTCACCCATCTGGTCATAGCCCACGAGCATGTTTGTCTTCGGTGCGATATGGATGTAGTTAGAGCCAATCTTGTTATAGAGCGGCACGATATGCAGACGGCCATTGCTGCCCTCGACGGTGGTCTGCTGGTACTGCGTGTTGTAGGTGACGCCCCCGTGGTTGAGCAGATAGCTCTCATTGTAGGCATCCGCGAACTCCTGAGTGCAGTACATATTCAGATCCATTGCACGCAGGCGCGGGTCGAGAGAGAAGAGGATATCCTTTGCGATGTCGCACGCATTGTCCTTGGTGATGGTGTCCGTCAGTTTGAGGTAATTGCCCTCTTCCTTGGACAGCTTGCCCGCTGTGACCTCTGCCTTGGTGATGGTATCGAAGCCATCGAAGAGGTCCATTGTGGTGTCACCGGCTGCGTTACGTTTGCCAGCCCAGATAGCCGCATTGAGGTGTTCCGAGAGACCACGCGCGATAAGCGCCAGTACATGAAGTGCTGTGGGAGCCTTCATCTGCCCGTCGCCCTTAGTGTCGCCGATTTGACCGAGCAGTGTAGAAACCGCGGTGTTCGGTTCAAACTTGGCCACGACACTACCCATGAATGTCTCCAGGGTGCGGTAGTCCACATTGAGATTGAAGTCCGTGGAGCGCGAGGGCTTGTAAGGGCCGAACTGTGCATCTCCGGACAGAGCGCCCACATTCTCCTTATAGCGTATGCCAGGGCGAGCAGTCATGTACTGCAGCGTGTCCTGAATACCGATGATGGGCAGCATGAGGAGGTCCTTGCGGTACTTGGTTGCCGCTTCCTTGAACTCCTCCGGCGTAAATTGAAGTTTTCCTGCCATGATGATGAATGATTATAGATTTGAGATTAGGGAATAGAGTCAGCCGATGGAGTCAAACAGCGCCTTTGCGCGGTTGAACGTGTCGCAGTAGTCTTCAGCTGAAGAACGCTCAGACATTTTATTCTCCTTCTTCTCGTCCTCTACGACGTGAGAAGTAGAATCGCCCGGAGCCTTCTTCAGTTCCGCTATCTGTGCCTGGAGTGATGCAATCACCGTATCTTTAGCGGCCAGAGCCTCGCGGTGTGCCTGTTCCAAAGCGGTGATGCGCTCCTCGGCGGACTGTTGTGTGCTTTCCTGTGTTGTTGTTTCCTGCTGTGCCGATGCTCCAGGAGCCTGCTGTTGCTGCTGCTCCTGCTGTTGGTTGTTTGGATTCATGTCAGATTGAGAGTTAGAGTTAGACTTAAATAGATTTGTCAGTGCCTCGATGAAGCGAGAGAGCAGAGGTGTAGGCTGCACCTGCGAAGCCAGTTGTGCAGGCACCGGAATGCCCGACGAAGCCATGTCTGCGGCGATGCTGTCCGTGATAACCGGTGCAGCATCCTCGTCGTAGTGGGTGATTTCATCCACGAAGCCCCATTCCAGTGCTTCCTGTGCGGTGAGCCATCCCCCTTTCTTCATCAGTGCCAGCAGTTCGTCCTGTGACTTGTTGCACTTGTCGGCATACATCTGAGCGACATTCGCATCCATTTTCTCCAGGTCGGACTTCATCTGCTTTGCTTCCTTGATGATGTCCGCCAGCTTGTCGCTGTTCGCTGATGCCCAGCGGAAGAACTCCATGGAGCATTTGTGAACGAGATACATGGCCGACGAGTCGATGGTGACGTGCTTGGCACCGAGTGAAGCGATGGTAGCCGCCGATGCATTCATGCCTACGAAATGCACATGCACGTTACCATGGTTGCGGAATGCTGCCACGATAGAAAGTGCCGTTGCCAGCGACCCACCCAGTGAGTCGATGAGCACATGCACTTCCGTATCGGGATTGCGGTTAAGGACATAGTCCACATAATCGCTGTCGAAGTCATATCCTCCGACATACCCTTTGAGGTGAAGGTGGTATTTTGATTTAGCCATAAAAAAAGAGTACCTTATGCGTTATGATGCAAAAGTACTCCTTAATAAATAGGTAGGAAAAGACAGGGTTAGGCGTGGAAAACCCTTATACAGAGCAGGGAATGAGCGATTTTCTGCGTGTGAACGATACCTTGTAAGCCTTGATGTTCGTTTCCTTGTCAATCGTAGCCGTTTTCTCCACCATCGGGTGCGGAGCTTCCCGTGTCCCGATGAGAAACGTTGCCCCTTGTGCATCCTTGATGACGAAAGCCAGGTGAGGAAACTGCTTGATGTCAGCCGTAGAAGAAAACTGCAGCACCGTTTTCTCCGAGTAGCCACCATTGACGTATTCCTGTTCCGCCTCGCATTTTGCGGTGCCATAGTGCTCTATGGCCGTTGGGATAGGGAATACCCCGATAGGGATGCCAGCCATGAACTTCTCGGTGATGTTCGGCGGAAGTTCGCTGCATGGCACGGTGGAGATACCGACGATGTTAGGTAAGGACTGATGCATAAGTGGACAAAAGCTGTTTGAGGTAGTGTAAAAATATCATTCTTTCTTGCGATGTTTGCTTGTCTTGCGGTCTGTCAGCCGGTTATTCGGGCAATATACAGCCCTTTTCCGCTGTAAGATTTTCGCGATGGTGTTCCAGTTCGTATCATCATCCTGAATGCCGTTATCCGCCATCCATTGTGAGATAGTGATGTCCGTCCGCTTCACCACATTTCCTACGGTGTGCAGATCCTTCCAGAGCGCCACCTTGAAGCGGTTGCGGATGCAGGCATGAAGACACACCTCCCCACGCGGCGGCAGGTAGTTATAAGTGCGTATGTCCTTATGCTTGAAATAAGGCAGCACAATCTCCACCTGTCCGGGGAGCAGTTTTGTCTGTGGGCGATAGTCAGGGTCTGTCGGTTGCTTTTTGAGGAAAAGCTCCAGCAGGTCCGCTTCCGCAGACCCCCGTTTGATACGAATGGGGTATTCCCCTCCGTGGTGGTGACAGAGCCACTGGGCGAGGTACGGTTCAAGTGAGAGAAAAACAGTATAGACCATAGGCGTTGTTTAGGGGACAAAGATACCAAAATTTTACTTGAATGGAACAAGACAAGTGCTTGAAAACGAGCGAAAATAACTCTTTTTAATAAAGTTTTTCCGACCTGTCAAACCATGTCCACGGAGCATAAAAAAAGGGATGCTTTTCGCACCCCTGGACAACATCAATATATTCCGAGTCAGAAGACCCGGAATACATGACTGTTGTACCCCATTTCGTAATCACCCATAAACAAATCTCTTGCGAAGGCTTCGTAATCGAAGTAAGAAGCCAAGCTGCCCATTGTCCTCTCGATGTCATAGCATTCATGGATGATGTGCTCAGCGAAATCTACCTTTGAAGAAAACTGCCCGCAATAAGCTTCGCGGAACTTCTCCAAATCGTAATCATGTCCGAGATCCAGGTAATCATCGAAGGCCTCCCTGTCATTCTCTTCCAGCCTGGCATATTCGAGAATCTTATCGAAGGTGTCCTCACCCATGCAGCTCTCACAATAGAGAGATTCAGGGAAGCCCTCGTAATCTTGAAACATCAGCTCTGGATCCTCTTCATCAGCATGAAGCTGACGGCATACATCAATAAATTCATCGTAGCTATCGAACTTGGCTATGTCCAGCCATGCACCGAAGATACTACCTTCGTTATACTTGCGATACGTGCCGCAATAAACACTCGGGGAACCATCGAGTTCGGAGCCGTAGGCATCCAATATCTCCTGTAATGTCATCACCTCAGCCATCGGCTGTTCTTCCTGTGCTTGCTGAGAAGCTGTCTGAATGGAAACTAAATCTTTCATTTCTTTAGAATTTGATTGTTATACATGCCCCGAAGGGAAGATTATTTTACGGTGCCTAAAGAATTTAGCGAGGAAAGAGACAACCAAGAATTTGCCAGCAAAATCACGAAAAACCTTATTTATGCAGTAAATCAGGAAAGCGTGTTGTGATTTTGTGCCAGCAAATAAGGCACTGGTATTGGGCGTAAACGGCTCGCATTAAATTTGCAGCGGAAAATGATGTTACCGGCTCGTTCGGGGACGTATGACATGAAATCAAAACTAAAGAGCGAAATGAAGCAAGATGTGTTCCCAGACCGCTTGCAGCCAGGAGAACCGCCGAGAATGGCGTGAAAGATGCCATAAGGAGATAGGCTATATAACGTGGATGGGCGTGTGTGCGCGTGCGCGTATATTAAATTAGGTAGTAGGTGCAGGGCAGTTTCGGTGTTACGATACCACTCTTGCCGTCCGTGCCGATGAAGCCAGTGCTGCAAGATAGAGGCTGTATCTCTGTGAGGGCAAATGGAGGATGCTGAATGAGCGCAGCCGATGACGGAAGCCTACGAAACCCCTTGGCATGACTACTGGAAAGTGCGAAGCAGGGCAGTGTGGTAGATTGCACATCAGCTGTGACAACGAGAGGGCAGGCATGAATAAAGGCTATGGGCAAAGAGATTTGAGGTGTAGAAATGGAAAAAATAATTCCTCGCGCACGAGACACCTTTTGAGCTGCAACAAGCGCAACAAACGGCTTTGCTTTCTATTCTATTGATAAACAATAAGATAGAAAGAATAAATTCTGCAACAATCCCAAAACAATGTTGCAGAATATCCCCATTTGTTGCAAAGCCGGAGTTTTGTTGCGAAATGTTGCAAGATGTTGCTGTGATAAAAGCATCCAACTCCTTTGTTTATAGTATGTTGCATTTGTTGTAAATGTTGCATACTTTTCTATCCCAAAATTCGCAGAGCGCAAAAACAAAAAAACAACCACGTGTCTCCCGACAGGTGGTTGCCTTGCAGTATGAAAAGAAAGCCTTTGAGTACTGCGATGATGACTTACAAAATCATTGACTATATATATTGTTTAACCTTTCAAAACGGCAATTCCCCTTGTTGGGGGTTAGCATCTTCCTCATCTTCCTTGTGTGCCGTGTCCTCTGCATTGTCCGACGCACGCTCCAGGTTGATGTTAAATGACTCGGCCAGCATTCGGTAGTCGAAGCAGTACGACCGTTGCACCGTGGAAGCCTCCTTGCTTTGTTCTCCCACTTTTTGGTATTGCAGGATGCCATGGTGATACACCTTGTAGCGAATGCCCGGCTTCTCACCGAGATATTCGCGGCAGTGTTCGAGGTAGTATTTCAGTGACCCCTCCGGCAGCAGCGTGTCACCAACTGCCTTGCCGTTCTTCTTATATAACATGAACAGGCGTGTCTTCTGAATATAGAGAACGGGGCGTGTCTCGCTCCAGTTCACGTTAGCGATGTTTGTCTTCAGGTGGCGCACGTATTCTATACGGAAGTCGCCACCTTCAATGATTTCCCCTTCGCTCATCAGATACTGCACCATGTTCCAGAACGCCGCCAGTTCATTGTTCTGCTTGCACTGAGCATTTTGGAACTTGATACCCTCGACGCAGATCTCCAGCATCTGCTTATAGGAGAGTGATGTATCAAGGTCTGTTTCCAGGCAGTGGAACACCGCCAACGGCGCCACCCAGTTCAGAAGGATGCGGTCTTCTATCACGAGGTCAGCCAGCTGTGCTGAAACCTCGTCCATCGTCCTTTGGTAGATGGCCGGGAAGTCCGCTTCAATCTTGTGGCGTAGTTTCAGGATTTCCAGTGTCAGATGAGACATCCCTTGCTGGCGTATATTCTTCAGCTCCTGATAATTCTTCTTCTCCTCGTTCGAGAATGTAGAAGTAGAGAACGACAGGAAGATGAGACGCGAGAATAGCGCGATGTCCGCCGTTGGCATCTCCTGACCGGAGAGGATGATACCCGCATCGACAGAAGTAGTCTCTTTCTTCTTGTCCAAGTCCATATTCATGCGTGTGCGTCCAGTACCATCCCACAAGCCTTTCAGAAACTCATGCTTGTTGATGTCCAGGTTATTTTTGTACTCATCAATATGGACCAAGGCATTCGCCACCGCTGCCACCGTATCATTAAGTGCCGGCAGTGTCGAGTTCTGGATGTTCGGCGGTACGTTCTCGATGATGAAGAACGACATCAGCGTGTGGCCCAGCTCCGACTTACCCGAACCCTTCGGGCCGAAAAGATTCAGGATAGGGAATGAGCGTGTGGAGCGTGTCACCACATCCCTGAACAGCGTAGCCAAGAGGAAGAGGAACCCCACGCGTCCGTTATTCCCGAACACCTTAAACAGTTGGTCGGTAAACTGCCGTAGCGGCACCGAAGAGTACCCAATATGAATAAAGCGACGCTCAAACTGAAACAGTTTGATGTCGTCGCGGTAAATCTTCGAGTTCGCAGGGAGGTAGAAATTCCCCTTATCTTTGATGCGCACGATGCCGAAGTCATCCACTTTCAGGAAGCGTCCGTCATGGAAGATGCCATTGCCGAAAGCATAGAATCCTTGCCGCTGCCATCCAAGCTGCGTAATCATGATGGCCGTTTCCGTCTTCTCATACAGGAACGCCTTCAGTTTTGTCAGTTCGCGCTCCGTGGCCTTCCACAGGAAATTACCCAATCCCTCGATGCGCTGCTTGAACTTAGCGATAGAAACCAGGTCCTCCTGCTTCATTTCTATAAGCTCTTCCGTTCCGAATACATTCTTCAGCTTATAGATACGCTTCGGATTGACGCTGTCCTTGATGTGGAAAAGCGGAGTCATTGTGAAATTGCTCCACTCGAAGTAGCCGCCATTCTCAGAGATCGAGTAGTAGTACTTATCCTTCTCTACGTTGAAGCCGAACTGCCGGTAAAGGGCAGAGTCCTTTTCCGCCTTTGCCTTCTCTTCCTCCTCTGCAGCTGCTTTCCGCTGCTTGTCCACCGCCTTCTTCCACATCGACTTCCCTGCAGCAAAGCGTGTCAGCTGGGCGATATACATCTCAATCGTGGTGTCATCCTCGATGAGTGCCATGAGCGAAGCCACCTGCTTGATGACCTTACCCTGCTGCTCCGTGGTCATGCCCTCCTCAAAGAGATAGGCCGCCAGCCAGAGGATGAAGTCCTGCTCCTCGATAGAAGCAAAGATATTCCGGCTTGTGCAGAACGTATCAGGATCCTGTTTCTCCTCCGTGACGGGAATCTGCTTCACTGACACCGAGAACCCGTGTCGCATGGCCAGCTCTCCGGACTTCATCACTGCTTTGATGCCAGGACCAAAACGCTCGTTTGGCTTGGGTGGGTCAGCATCCGGCAAGAAGCACAGATGCGAGGCACAGCGTTTCAGCAGGGTAAAGTGTTCCTCCGTCCATGCTGTACCTAATGGAGCCACCGTATTATGAATGCCTATGCTCTGAAGCCGCATACAATCCGGTGCTCCTTCCACGAGGTAGAACCTTTCCGTCCGTGCTGCTTCACGCCACGCCGTATCGATGCCGAATACAGACTTCGACTTGTTGTATATGAGACTATCCTTGCTGTTCATATACTTAGCCTGAGAAGCATCGTCGAAAGCCCGTGCCGTGAAGCCGATGATATGCTGCTGTCTGTCACGGATGGGAATGGTAATACGGCCACAGAAGAAATCAAATCCTCCACGATTCTTCAGGTGCAGCTCCTCTGCCACCTCTGGAGCGATATGCACCGCATCGACGAGGTGCGCATCTGCAGGGCAGTACCCGACACCCCGAAGCTCGCAGTATTCCTTGCCCCATCGTTGGTAGGCATAATCGCGTGCTGCTTTATGGCTTAGCAACTGCCGCTGGTACTCCTTGGCAAGAAGGTCGTGTGCAATCCACATCGCTTCCTTCTTGCGCTGTGTTTCCTGTTCCTCTGCAGATGGCTCCGATTCTTCAATTTCGATATTGTATTTCTTCGCCAGTGTGCGGATGGCCTCGGGGTAGGTCATATTCTCATGCTTCATGAGAAAGCCCACACTGTTACCTTGTTCCCCGCAGCCGAAGCACTTGTAAGTGCCCGTCTCGGGGAACACAGCAAACGAAGCCGTCTTCTCTGAATGGAAGGGGCAGCAGGCGAAGTACCTCACGCCGCGTTTCTTCAGCGTGACGTAATCGCCCACCACATCGAGGATGTTGCAGCAGTCCAGAACCCTGTCTATGGTCTGTTGTTTAATCATCGTCGTCCATTATCTCCTCATAGGGAAGACCCGTATAATAAGCCGTACCTTTATTGATAAGCCATGCCACGAGATGATGGTCAATCAGCTCATATTCAAAAGTCAGTTTCTTCAGGCCCTCAATGACACCACCCACGACTATGTTCACGGGCAACCCATGTTCCTGATTCAGCTCCAGTATCTTAGAAGCAATCTTCGGTTGCACGAGGCATTCCTTTGTTTCCATTTTCTTTTGTTCCATGCTATTCCTCCCCATCTTTACGGATAATCTTATGCTTGATTTTGACCAGGGCGAAGTTCAGCTCAATCTCCGTCTCTACAGACTTCGTGGATAGATTCTGCCCGATGATTTCACCCATCAACTCCCCGGAGCGATGCAGCAGTGAGGCTTGCTTCTCACGGTCATTCGTCACCTTCTGCAGAGCTTCCATCGTCCGTGCCATTTCACGGACCTGGGCAAAGGTGTCGATGATGGCAATGGTAGTCTGCACCGCGCGTTTGGACTTCAGAATCGTGGCCAGCATATATAAGCCACGTTCCGTAAAGGCAGTGGGATTGACGGTGGAATGTTTCATACTCTCGAACCGGTCAAAATTTTTGACCAGTTCAATCTTCTCCCTGTCTTCCAGCGTGAAAAGATACCTTGCCGGAAATTTTTCGGGGTTGTTCTTTACTGCCTGATTGATAACTTTCGTGGACACTCCGTAGAGCATAGCCACGTCTCTGTCCAGCAGCACCTGTTGATTACGCAAGGAGATAATCAAACCTTGCACGACGTCTGAGTTAATGATTTCGTTAGCCATATACATATATATTATAATAGGTGTGACATTGAAAATTGCCATCCCAGACGATCCTCCCGGACGGTAGGGGATGGACTTTGATAATCAAGAGCGCCAACTTACTCGCGCCGTTTAAGGCACAGCAGCTGGTCGTTTACATCTTTGATGTTGATGTGAATCTGTGTGCCCACCTTGGTATAAGGTATCTGTCCGCGCTGACACATCTTATATATATTAGCCTGTGTCCTCCCTGTCATCGAAGCCAGTTGCTTCACGGTGAGAGGGAAGTCGAGAATTGTCCCTAGCGTATCGGCCACAGCAGGGCCAATCAGCTCTTTCACTTTCTCAGAGATGATACCTTCAACTTCTTCAATCACCTCTTCCTTAACCTGCATTTTTAGGATTCGCCGTTCGAACTCCTTACTGCTTTCACTCTGCTGCTGTCCCATAACTATAGTGTTGTCCTATAAAGATTACCATTTACGCGGAGCAGGTTGACCTCAGGAATAAACTGAGAAGTCAGAAACACACCTCTGTTATATCCTTCATAGCGATTGAACCTATTGATGGAAACCCTGAAACTTTTCAGCTGGCCCTCGCTGTCAACCAAGCAGAAGCGCACGTCTCTGTCATCGAAGGTACGCAGCCAGTCCATGATGTGCTCCACCTTCTCAGCTTTCTTCAACCACCTTTTCAGATTTGTGGCTTTAGCCTTCTCCTGGTTGCATAGCACCAGATGCCTCCTTGACTTGGGAGGGCAGTGGAGTTCACGCGCGTACCTTTTTACTAATGACTCTGACACGCCGGTAAACTTCTCAATAGCCTCAATCTTGCGAGTAATCACTTTCCTTGCGGCATCAGTGAAATCCTCCTCCAAAAGTTTTCTCAGTCGAGCCAGTTGCTTCTCGTTTTCCTTTCGGATCATGTCCGTCAAGGCGTCTGCTAATTCCCTGTTAGTTTTCTCGGGGAAATGCAGAAAAAGCCAGTTTTCCAGCTCAGAATTCAGTTTTTTACTTGCCATAGCAACTTTTTTTGTCCTTTTTGCTAAATTTTCTCGTTTTTCTGAGGTACTTTCAGAAATTATTTGTACCTTTGCGTCGCATTTGGATGAACCGCTGCGATGTTCAAGGGTTTAAGAACTACATCAAACGTAGTCTTTTTCTCTGAATTACCAAAACGGGCCGGCAAAGGTAAATAGGTGTCTGTCCCATGATGTGGGACATAGAAGGACAACCTCGAAAAGATTAACAAATCTTAACCTCGGACACATCAAAATGCTGGCAACTTTTAGAGAAAAGCTGTCATGGGGACGATTCCAGAACCAAGCGGAATCTGTTTCCTAAAAAGTTGAAGAGATGGTGACAAATGTTTCCTCGCCGAACTTTACCGAAGTTCGTAAGGTGACATAAAGCAAAAAAGAAGAACAAAATTTGTTCCTATTTTGTTACCAGCTTCATAAACACATATGGTAGTAAGACTTTTACCCTTGTAAGTCGCTGAAGCGCTTAGGGATAACAGATAAGGTGCAAAAGGAGTTCAAATCCCGTACGCACCGCAAGTTCTTCAGATGCAAAAAACTAACAAGGTGTGTTAGTTCAGTTGGTTAGAATACATGCCTGTCACGCATGGGGTCACGGGTTCGAGTCCCGTACACACCGCAGAAGAGTCTTAAGTTCTTACTTAAGACTCTTTTCGTTTATAGCAAACAAACACTAAGTTAATTAATAAATTATAAATAACCGCCGAAAACTGCCTATATTCATAATTTATCCCTAACTTTGCACAATATTAAATAATGATTGATATGAAAAAGATATTTTTATTGTTAATGATGCTGGCAAGCCTTGTCGCCTACGCGCAGCAGGAACAGCCAGAAATAAAGTTTGACAAGACCGTACATAACTTCGGCACGTTCAGTGAAAAGACACCTGTCCAGACTGCCGTTTTTGCATTCACTAATATCGGCAAAGCCCCTCTCATCATCAACCAGGCCATAGCCAGTTGCGGATGCACCATCCCCTCATATACAAAAGAGCCTATCATGCCCGGCGAAAAGGGAACTGTAAAAGTTACCTATAACGGGAAAGGCAAATTCCCTGGACATTTCAAGAAATCGATTACCATTAGGACTAACGGAAAAGTAGAAATGGTCCGTCTATATATAGAAGGAGATATGAAAGAAGAGTAACAAACAGTCCTATACGATAAGCAAAAAACTCATTCAAGCAGGTCTTGAATGAGTTTTTTGCTTATTACCTATTCTTGTGTTTCATAAACCAACGATGCAAGTAGAATACATATAGCATACATGCCATAATACTAATGGCAAGCGCAATCCATAAGGTGAGATACATCTCTCCGTGACATACCGCCAAGCCACCGACTACACCAAGTCCAATTCCCGTCTCCCAAGACAGAAAGTAACTACTCTGAGAAGTGCCACGTTGGCAATGAGTACTAAGTTTGATAAAGAACAAGAGAAAACGCGTACCTATCACCCCTACTCCCAACCCAAGCAATGTGGCTGAAATAGATATGACCTCATGACAACCAGAACGCTCAATGAGTAAAAACAATGCTATAATCATGGCAAGAAGAGCTGTTACCGCTTGACTCTTTAACTCGGCATTGACAAACGCAATCCTCTCTACAAGGACTGCCACAAACAATCCCAACAACATCCAAGCAAAAAAAGCAGCAGGCAACCGCAAGGTGTAAAGCATACCTACAACTACCATAATCAGTGCCAAACACACAAAGAGCATAACTCCGCCTGGCAAGAGAAAACGGTCCAAGCTACATCTTTCTATATTATCTGGAGGGGTCTTGAAAGGAAAGCGTATAACCGAAATAAGCAAGAGGGCCAATACTGACAACAGCACAGATAAAAGAAACGCGCGCTCAAGACTTACATGAGAAACCACCACAAGAGAGATCAGCGGGCCCAAAGCAACAGCAAGCCGACCGAACCAGTTGATATGATAATTAGCCTCTGTACGGAAATAAGACTGAACAGAATCAACGACCAGAGTAGAAAGCAAGACCATCTGTGCCAACCCGTAAACGGCACCTAATATGAATCGTAAGGCCACTACAAGTTCAAATCGAGCAGCCATTGGAGACGTGCGCAAATACAACATCATAAGGATATCGCCAATTAACAGCAAAATCGCATATTGACACACCCTTTTGCGACGATAACGCTCTACCAAATAACTTACAAATGGCCCAAAAGCATATAGACCCAGCACATACGCCCCCATTACAAGAGCCTGTGCCTGATAAGAGAAACCATTGATTCGCATATATGTCAACATTTCAGGTATCAACATATATACGCCTATTGAAAGTAAAGAATTGGCTATAGCCAAAAACCAGAATTCTTTATGCCAATGGCTCAGATGAATGGAGGTATTCTGTGTGTCCAATTTGAGAAATCATTGATTACTAAATCACAATAATCTGATATGGCTGAAGCACTATTTGTGGTAGCCAGTCCTACAACATACAAATTGGCAGCACGCGCCGCCTTCAGACCATTAAAACTATCTTCGAAGCCAATACATTCGTCAGGAAGTACACCCAAGACTTCGGCACCCTTAAGGTAACATTCGGGATGGGGCTTGCTATGGGAGAAGTCTTCAGAAGTAAGAATGGCGTCAAAATAATCCCGAAACTCAGGATGAGCCGCGTAGATACTTCTCATCTTTTCATTATTACTGCTTGTGACAATTGCCGTTTTGATATTTTTCTCTTTCAATGCCAAAACAAATTGCTGAAATCCGGGAACATAATCAAAATGCATATTCCGCTCAAATTCATTAAGACGACTTACAATCTGCGATTGTTCAGACTGAAGATGAGAAAAATACGCCGAAAATATCTGAGTCAAGGTTTGTCCCTTGATTCTCTTTGCAAAATCAGGAATATCAGAATGATACTGCCTGCCAATCTCTCCCCAAAAGAGCGTATATTGTGGCTCGGTATCAAATACGACACCATCCAAGTCAAAAAGCGCTGCTTTAATCATTATTCACTAAATAATTACTATTATTATGCAAAGTTACGACATTTTTATCGTAACTTTGCAAGGAACAAAAAGAAATTGATAATTAGCCGTTTAATTGTCATCAGACTATATGCAGATTATAACCAAATACTTCAACAAACTGAGTGAGGAACAAATTCAACAGTTTGCCAAACTCAAGGATTTATACAGAGATTGGAATGCAAAGATAAATGTAATATCACGCAAAGATATTGACAATCTCTACGAACACCACGTTCTTCACTCTCTCGCAATTGGAAAGTTTATTCATTTCAAGCCCGGTACTACCCTTCTTGACTTTGGTACTGGTGGCGGCTTTCCAGGTATTCCTCTTGCTATACTATTTCCCGAATGTAAGTTCAGGCTCATCGATGGAACTGGAAAGAAAATCATGGTGGCAACAGAAGTAGCCAAAGCAATAGGGCTGAAGAACGTCAACGCAGTCCATCTCCGCGGCGAGGAAGAAAAAGGAAAATTCGACTTTGTCGTGAGCAGAGCGGTCATGCCTCTACCTGACCTCGCCAAGATTGTGGCCAAAAATATTTCCAAGAAACAAAGCAATGCCCTCCCCAATGGTATTATCTGCCTCAAAGGAGGTGACTTGCAAGCAGAGATAAAGCCCTACTCCAATATTGCTGAAATTGCCCCCATCAGTAATTGGTTTGAAGAAGAATGGTTCAAAGAAAAAAACATATTATACATTCCATGCTGACAATAAAACGATTTACATGCAACATGTTGCAAGAGAATTGCTATGTGATAAGCGATGACACAAAGGAGTGTGTTATCTGTGATTGCGGAGCATACTCACAACATGAACGCCAAAGCATAATAGACTATATCAAAGAGCAGCAGCTCAAACCGGTGCACCTCATTGCCACACATGGCCATATTGATCATAATTTCGGTAATAATACTATTTATGAGCAATACGGTTTAATGCCAGAAGTGCACAAGGAAGACGAACAACTGATGGAAATGCTCGACAAGCAAGCGGAAGGTTTGGTCAATGTGACCCTTGACTACCAGATGCCCAATCCCGTGTATTTTGACGAGAATCATGTCATCAGATTTGGAACACATGAGTTTACAATTATTGAAACACCCGGCCATTCTCCTGGTAGCGTGTTCTTCTATTGCAAAGAAGAAAACGTTGCTTTCTCTGGCGACACATTGTTTAGACATGCCATTGGTCGCACGGATTTTATAGGAGGCTCAATGTTCCAGATAATACAAAGCCTTCGAATGATTTGCCAGCTTCCAGATACTACGAAAATATATCCTGGTCATGGCGAAACGACTACTATAGGCAATGAATTGGCCAGCAACCCGTATCTTGATAGATGACAGATAATGAACGCATCATTCTTGGTATAGACCCTGGCACAAATGTAATGGGTTATGGCGTCTTGAAAGCCGTCGGCAATAAAGCCCAACTTATGGCTTTAGGAGTAATAGATTTACGAAAAATGCACGACCCTTACATAAGATTAGGCAAGATTTTCGAAAGGATTACGGGAATTATCGACGAATATCTGCCCGACGAGATGGCTATAGAAGCTCCGTTCTTTGGGAAAAATGTCCAATCTATGCTGAAATTGGGAAGAGCTCAAGGAGTGGCAATTGCCGCAGCTATAAGGCGCGAAATCCCTATCCATGAATATGCTCCTCTTAAAATAAAGATGGCCATAACCGGACAAGGTCAGGCAAGCAAAGAGCAGGTGGCAGGAATGCTACAACGACTTCTCAAAATGGACGAGAAGGAAATGCCCAAGTTTATGGATGCAACTGACGCATTAGGTGTCGCTTATTGTCATTTTTTGCAACAGAATGCGCCACAAAGCGAGCATAAATACGGGAGTTGGAAAGATTTCGCGACAAGAAACCAAGACAGAATAAACAATATATCAAAGTTGAAGTAAACAGCAGAAGAAAATATGAGAACATTTTTAGTATCAATGTTGTTGCTATTGACAATGGCAACAAACGCAAGCGCTCAGGAAATCTACAAAGAGATTAAGCGCATCATGCAAAATCAAGAAGTCATCAAGTCGGATCCCAAGAAGACGCTTGACGAAAGGAAAATCGCAACATTCAAGTATGATGCCATATATTATATGATGGTGAAGGCTGGCGACAACCATGTAACAGCCTACGAATTAGGCAACCAGACGAGCGCAATGATAGACTTTGTCAATCTGTACATAAAGAGACTGTCAATGGAAAAGAAAAAGAATCAACGAGACATCATTATGAGCAGATTTAAAAAAGTCACTATCGAAAACGCATTGTTCAACGACATGGACAAAGACATTATTTATGCCTATGTTGACAACGACAACTTCATTACCCAATTCTCCTTGGACACAAACTGGGTTAAGGCACTTGAAGAAGTTCGCCGCAACAACTAAGCCAATACACGACTGGGCTTAATCTCAGTCATGAAATAAAAAAGAATGGCATTGTGGAAAACCACAGTGCCATTCTTTTTATAGGAAAGTATTACTCTTTTCGTCTTAATACGACCGCAGAGCGGGCTGGAATATAAAGCATCAACCACCCCTTATGGTCTTTAGCATACAACTTGTCGGAGTTGGTGAAATGGGTAATGGTATCATCAGCCAATCCATTTCCTCCATACAATTTAGAATCAGTGTTTAGCATCACTTCATACGCTCCCTCGGGCACGAGAAAGCCATAATCAGAATATGAGCGGGATGGAGAGAAATTGAATACAAATACCAGATCCCCACGCATATATGCGAGAATCTGATCACCATCATTATGCCATATTTCTTGCACAGCTGTCTTGTTGATGTTCTTTTCTGACTTCAATACACTAAGCATATCATGGTCAAAGTCGCCAAGATAGTGATAATCCAATTCCTTATTGTCTACAAGGTTCCACTGTCGGCGAGCATACTTATGGCTCCATCCGTTACCTTCACGCGGGAAATCAATCCATTCAGGATGTCCAAACTCATTTCCCATGAAATTCAGGTACCCTCCATTAATGGTAGAGGCCGTAACCAAGCGAATCATCTTATGAAGAGCGATACCACGTTGGGCGCACATATTCTCATCACCTTTCTTAAAATGCCAATACATATCGGCATCAACAAGACGGAATATTATGGTCTTGTCTCCGACAAGCGCCTGGTCATGGGATTCACAATAGGATATCGTCTTCTCATCAGACCTGCGATTGGTAACCTCCCAAAGAATGGAGCTTGGTTTCCAGTCCTCATCGCGTAACTCCTTGATGGTCTTAATCCAATAATCAGGGATATTCATTGCCATGCGATAGTCAAAGCCATAACCACCGTCAGCGAATTTGGCCGCTAAGCCAGGCATGCCACTTACTTCTTCAGCAATAGTAATCGCATGCTTGTTTACCTCATGAATAAGAATGTTAGCCAATGTAAGATAACAAATTGCATTGTCATCCTGATGCCCATTGAAATAATCTCCATAATTGGTGAATGCCTCACCCAACCCATGGCTATAATACAACATGGACGTTACTCCGTCAAAACGGAAGCCATCAAAATGGAATTCCGTCAACCAATACTTACAATTGGAAAGCAGGAAATGAACGACCTCGTCTTTGCCATAATCAAAGCATAAGCTGTCCCAAGCGGGATGCTCGTGACGCTCTCCCGGATAGAAGTACTGATTGGGGTCACCTGCAAGATTTCCAAGACCTTCTACCTCATTCTTGACAGCATGGGAATGAACAATATCCATGATTACAGCCACTCCGTGCTGATGGGCCTCGTCAATGAGCTGCTTCAGTTGCTCCGGAGTACCGAAACGCGACGATGAAGCAAAGAACGAACTGACATGATAACCGAAACTTCCATAATAAGGATGTTCCTGTATCGCCATAATCTGAATGCAATTATAGCCATCCTTGATTATACGAGGCAGAACATTGAGTCTAAACTCATCATAGGTTCCAACCTTCTCTGCATCCTGGGACATGCCGATATGACACTCGTAAATAAAGAGTGGATTGGTTTTAGGTACAAACGATTTCTTTTTCCATTTGTAAGGCTGTTCCGGATTCCAGACTTGGGCGGAGAAAATCTTCGTTTCTTCATCCTGAACGACGCGACGAGTCCATGCCGGGATACGCTCTCCCTCGCCACCTTCCCAATAGACATGCATCTTATAGAGGTCGCCATGATTTATGCTGTTTTCCGACAATTTCAACTCCCAATTGCCGGTACCTTTGATGCGCTTGCATCTATACTTGGGACTTTCCTTCCATTTATTAAAGTCACCTATCAGATAAATGTCAGTAGCATTGGGAGCCCATTCGCGGAACACCCAGCCTTTTTCAAGTTTATGCAATCCGTAATATTCATGTCCATTAGCAAAGTCTGATAATGTGGACTTGCCATTATCGGTATATTGAGAATATTTCCACTGAGCATGTTCATGCCTGCCACGAATAGCATCCTCAAAAGGAGCAAGATAGCCATCGCGCTTGACGATTCCTAAATGTTTAACTCGCTGACTCTTGGCCTGCTTTGCTGGAGAGTCAACTTTCAAGCCTTTTCTACAAGTTTTACTTGAAGTCACCATAACTTTAGATTTTTACTTTAAAAATTGCTTTCTTTATCTTTCGGGCGGTATCACCTATCATAGGTGCATGACCATCTTGAGGGAAAAAGATGGCAAACATACCAACTTGACACACAGGATAACACAAAGGCGTCAAGTCTGGGAAAAAGCCTATATCATTAACGGCATCAAAACCTTTAACATCTCTGTAGGTAATATCTATGTATCCGTATGTCTCCACTTCGGTCAAAGGAATCTGTATGTCTATCATTTCATGATGACACTCTACCTTGGCCTCATCTTTTGTTTTTCCAAAGCCCTCTTGGATGTTCACAAATATATTGTCACCATCAATTGGATAATGACCAGGCTCCATTGATTTCAAATCATTGGCTTTAAGATAATCAATGACTGTTTGAAAAGAACGGTTGAGAGCGACATACTTGGTAAGATTAGTCAAATTATCAATTATCATAATTTCGTTTATTAAATTAATCTACTATTCTTCGTCCATGTTCATATTTGCCTTGAGCGACAATTTTTCCGTTGCGGTCTTTTTCCAAAAAACGGCCATTCCGCAGACCATCTGCATAAACACCCTCAAAGCGTTTTCCATCTTTATCTTCTTCAATTGCAGGACCATTACGAAGTCCTTTCTTGTACATTCCTTTAAAGCGCGAACCATTTGCGAAATGGATTATCACTTCCCCATCAAACAAACCTTCTTTGAAATTGGCCTCAAATACATCGCCATTTTTCTTGACCAGCTTACCCTTGCCATGCTGACGGTCATTGCTCCAATATCCAGTATAGGTGTCTCCATTGGACCAATAGAATGAACCATATCCATTTTTCTCTCCATTCTGAAAGTTTCCGACATACTTGTCACCATTAGAATACTTGAATATTCCTTCCCCTGTTCGCTCTCCTTGAACATACTTTCCTTCATAGTAATCACCATTCTGGAATTTGTAGATACCCAAGCCGTCCTGTATATCGTCTTTCCATTCACCTATATAAACATCCCCATCGGCATATCTGAAAGTTCCCTTTCCAGATCTCTGATTGTCAAGCCACATACCATCATACGTGGTGCCATTTCCCCAATCAAAGAATCCCTTACCCGATTTTTTATCATTATCCCAATTGCCATTATAATATGCACCACTTGCAAAAGTATATTTTCCCTTGCCATGGCGCTTATCCTTCTGCCAATTGCCGTCATATTTGTCACCATTATAATAATACATAACTCCATGGCCCTGCTGTTCATCGCGAAACCAAAGCCCGACATACTTATTGTTGGTACGGAAATAATAAGTTCCGCGTCCGTGTTGCTGATTTTGAAACCACGAACCTTCATATCTCTCACCATCGGAGAAAGAGTATACGCCATAACCATTGCGCTTTCCTTTTACATATTCCCCTTCATAAGTGTCTCCGTTTGTATATACTGCAGAACCTTTACCATTGGGCTTCCCACCCACCATTTCTCCTTTATATTGACCTCCATCAGAAGTTGTACACGAACCTAAATAAACTTTCTGCGCAGAAAGGAATAACGGAAATAATAGAAGTATATATATAACAATTGCTTTCTTAGTCATAAATTAATAGAATTTATTGCCAAAATTAGCAAAAAACGATGATACGGCAAAATATATTCTTAAAAATCACTACCTTTGCATCTATAAAAAACCAAATTATGACAAAGTTTATTGCAATCATTCCCGCCCGATACGCCTCTACCCGTTTTCCGGGCAAACCATTGGCAATTCTCGGTGGAAAACCAGTTATTCAAAGAGTTTACGAACAGGTTACATCTGTATTGCCCCATGCATACGTGGCAACAGACGACCAGCGCATTTTTGATACGGTAGTTAAATTTGGTGGAAATGCCATTATGACACGGAGTGACCATAAGAGTGGCACCGACCGCATACAGGAAGCTCTCACCAAAATCAATATTGATGCCGATGTCGTTGTTAACATCCAGGGTGACGAACCATTCATCCAGCAAAGTCAAATTGAAACTCTATGCAAATGCTTTGACGATGAAGATACCCAAATAGCCACCCTTGGCAAACCATTTACTACAATAGAAGCCGTCGAGAACCCTAATTCTCCCAAAATCGTAGTAAGCAATAGTGGTTATGCCATGTATTTCTCACGAAGCATTATACCCTTTGTCCGTGGAGTCGAGAAACAGGAATGGATTAACCGCTATCCCTTCTTAAAACACCTGGGCATCTATGCATATAGAAAAGAGGTACTTTCGCAAATAACCAAACTTCCACAATCATCATTGGAAATCGCAGAGAGTCTGGAACAATTAAGATGGCTTCAAAACGGATATAAGATTAAGGTTGGAACAACCTCTGTTGAGACTGTCGGCATAGACACACCCGAAGACCTCGAACGTGCAGAAGCATTCCTTGCCCAACACGAGAAAGACAACAGATAATTATTACATAAACGGCCATCTGAAGTTAATGCAGATGACCGTTTATTCTAAGATAATTGCTTATTTGTTTTTGTTTATAATTTTTTGAACATACGCGTCAATCACTGCCACCGCAGTAACATTCACTATGTCTCGCACCGAACTCTCAAAATCTGTAAAGTGAATCGGTTTGTTCAATCCCATCTGAATCGGACCTATAATTTCCGCATCAGGATCAAGGGCCTGGAGTAGTTTGTAACTACCATTGGCGCTGCTCATATTTGGGAAGACAAGCGTATTGACATCCTTTCCTTTCAGACGGGTAAATGGATATTTGTCATCTCTTAATTCCTTATTCAGAGCAAAATTCACTTGCATTTCTCCATCCACTTTCAAGTTGGGGAAATCTTTCTGGAGTTGCTCCACTGCAGCATGAACTTTCTGGGGACTACCTGCGTCATCCGTTCCAAAATTAGAGTAACTGATCATGGCAATGACGGGTTCTACATTAAAGAACTTAACAGCATTAGCGCTCAACTTAGCAATATCATAAAGCACATTCTGGTCCGGATGTCGATTAATCAGCGTATCAGCTATAAAATACGTACCTTTCTTAGTATTCAGAATATGCATAGTGGCAAATGTGTTGTACTCGGGACGTATTCCAATAACCTCTTTCGCCACCTTGATAGTATTGGAATACTTGGTGTAAAGTCCGGTTATAAATGCATCGGCATCCCCCTGCTCCACCATAGACATTCCAAAGTAATTACGCTCATACATCTTGTCGTATGCCTCTTCAAAAGTATATCCTTGACGTGCACGTTTCTCTGCCAAATGCTTGGCATAAGTAGCTCTGCGGCCCTGCTCTTTATCGGCGCGCATATCCACAATCTCTATGTTTGCAAGGTCGAGCTTCAAGCGATTGGCCAGGCGATTCAGGCGGTCAGGGTTACCAAGCAAGATTGGCTGGCAGATTCCTTCTTGACGGGCCTGCACTGCCGCCTTCATCATCGTTGGGTGTCCACCTTCCGCAAATACCACACGTTGAGGATGCAAAGCTGCAGTGGCATGCAGATTACGAGTGAGCTTGGTCTCCTGACCTAACATCTGCCGCAAATGATCCTTATATGCATCCCAATCCTTTATCTCCAGACGGGCCACACCACTTTCTATAGCGGCTTTAGCTACAGCGGCACTAACATCCGTAATCAATCTGGGGTCAACGGGCTTCGGTATGAAGTAATCAGGACCGAATTCCAATTCGTTTACGTGATATACCTCGTTGACGACATCAGGAACAGGCTGCTTGGCCAAATCAGCTATTGCGTGTACAGCAGCCATTTTCATTTCTTCATTTATGGCGCGCGCATGCACATCAAGCGCACCTCTGAATATATATGGGAAACCTATTACATTGTTTATCTGATTAGGATAATCACTTCTACCTGTTGACATCAACACATCTGGACGACTTGCCATGGCATCTTCGTAGCTGATTTCAGGCACAGGATTTGCCAGAGCAAAAACAATAGGACTTTTCGCCATCGAACGTATCATGTCCTGAGTAAGCACATTGCCCTTGGACAGTCCCACGAAGACATCGGCACCCTTTATAGCTTCTTCCAGAGTATGTACATCTCTGCGCTCGGTTGCAAACAATGCTTTCTGCGGAGTCAGTTTTTCTCTATCGGTCGTAATCACGCCCTTTGAATCAAGCATTACTATATTCTCACGGCGTGCGCCAAGTGCAACATATAGTTTTGTACAGCTGATTGCTGCTGCTCCCGCACCATTGACAACGATTTTTACCTTGGCAATATCCTTGCCAGCAACCTCCAAGGCATTTTTCAGTCCCGCAGCGCTGATAATTGCAGTACCATGCTGGTCGTCATGCATTACTGGGATATCAAGGTTTTTCTTCAAACGCTCTTCTATATAGAAACACTCGGGAGCCTTGATGTCCTCAAGATTAATACCACCAAATGAAGGGGCTATGCGCTCAACTGCCTCACAGAACTTTTCCGGGTCTTTCTCGTCAACTTCGATATCAAAGACATCAATACCTCCGTAGATTTTGAATAGCAATCCCTTACCTTCCATAACTGGCTTTCCACTAAGGGCGCCGATATCTCCTAATCCAAGAACTGCCGTACCATTAGAGATAACAGCCACCAAATTACCTTTGTCGGTATATTTGTATGCATCGTCCGGATTGTTCTGGATTTCCAAACACGGGAATGCTACACCTGGCGAATAAGCCAAGCTCAAATCAGTTTGAGTATGAAATGGTTTGGTTGGTTTAACCTCAATCTTTCCAGGTCTGCCATTTTGGTGATACTCCAAAGCGGCCTCTTTCGTAATCTTTACCATCTTTATCTTAGAGTTTATTTATGTTACCATCTGAAATAATAATGTGACAAAGTTAACAAAAAACCCACAAACAAGGACAAGTTTTTATCTTTTTTTTATACTTTTGCATTTAGAAAATATATAATGTCATCATGGCAAACGAAACGATTTACAGAAAGGAACTTAAAGGCAAGATTCTCAAGACCGCAATGGAGCAGTTTCTCCTGCATGGTATCAAGAAAATCAAGATGGATGACATTGCCAAGATACTTGGTATTTCAAAGCGCACGCTATATGAAATCTACCAGGATAAAGAGCAATTGTTATACGAAGGTCTATTAGAGACCGAAGAACACATCGACGCCTACCTGCTTAACTATGCCCAAGGAGGAAAGCGCAATGCCGTCGAAATCCTGATGGAATCGTATTACATACAAGTTGACGCATTCTCCCACATTAATCCACAGTTTTTCATAGACATACCCAAATATAAGACAGTAATGGAGATGCACGCCAAACGACGTAAGGAGCGCGAAAAGACCATTAGTGATTTTTTCCAATGGGGCATTGAAGACGGGTACTTCAGGCAAGGAACCAACTTTGCCCTTATCACTGAAGTTGTACAAAACGCCATGACATATATTATCGAAACGGGCATGTACAACAAATACTCCTTTCAGAGTATCTTCGACAATACCATTCTTGTATTTATCCGCGGTATGTGTACGGAAAAAGGCATACAAATTGTGGATGAGAAATCAAGCCGAAGGCGTTAAAGTCGGGCCACCGACTTAACGCCTTTTACTGTTTGCAACTTCTTAATCAGGCTTGCCATGCGCGATGTGTCATCTATCATTACGACCAGATTGCCGCTGAACAACCCGTCATGACTGTCTATATTGATACTCCGCATGACAATGCGTTCTTCCTTTGATATAATATTAGTAATATTGCTTACTATACCTATATCGTCATTGCCGATAATACGTAAAGTCACGCTATATTGGGAGTTGCCCTTTCCACTCCAACGCGCCTTTACAAATCTATAACCGAAACGCCTCCTCAATTCAGGGGCATTAGGACAGTCTGTGCGGTGAATCTTTATACCACCATTAATGGTGACAAAACCGAAAATATCATCACCATAAATAGGACTACAGCATCTTGCCAGACTATATTCTATGCCTTTCAGATTGCGGTCAATTACCAGAACATCGTCATCATTCCCTTTAGACTTGAAATCAGTACCATCATAATTGAACTCTTCCGCAGACTGAATCTGGCGTTGCTGCGCCATAGCAGACTGATGGTCGCGCAGCTCTACATATTTCTCAATAATGGTGTTGATGTCAAGTTTCCCATCGGCCACATTTCTATAGAAATCAGAGCGCTCCTTAAATCCCATCTTTTTGATAAGGATATTAACAAGCGTTTCATCTATCTCAATCTTACGATTCTTGAACCTACGCTCAAGCATTTCTCTGGCGAGAAGTCCCTCTTTAGCCTGAGTCTCCTTGAGCGCCAACTTGACCTTGGCTTTTGCCTTTGGCGTCTTTACAATACCCAACCAACTGGGCTTGGGCCTCTGATTGTTTTGCGTCAGAATCTCTATCGTATCACCGGAATGCAATGTCTCGCGTATAGACACGATGCGCCCATTAAGACGGGCACCTATGCAAGAATTACCGACAGCGGTATGTACATAATAAGCGAAATCAAGTACGGTGGCACCTTGTGAGAACTTGAACAGATCGCCCTTGGGCGTAAAGACATAGACTTCCTCATCCTGCAAGTTCATCTTGAACTGATCCATAACCTGCAGGTCATCACCGGCTTCAAGCGCCGAACGGATACTGGCAAGCCAGGTATCCATATTGCCCTCGCTCTTAACGCCTTTATAGCGCCAATGGGCGGCAAGACCATGCTCGGCAATATCGTCCATGCGTTGAGTACGTATCTGCACTTCCACCCACTTGCCTTCTGGGCCCAACACCGTGATATGAAGACATTCATATCCATTGGACTTTGGCATACTCAGCCAGTCTCTCAATCGTTTGGGATTGGGCTGATACATATCGGTAACGATAGAGAATGTCTGCCAGCAGAGCATCTTTTCCTTGTCTAAAGGCGAGTCAAGGATGATGCGAATGGCAAAGAGGTCATATATTTTATCAAAGCCACATTGCTGCTTCTTCATCTTTTGCCAGATGGAATGTATACTCTTGGTACGACCTTTCATATGATAGACGAGACCTGCCTCGTCCAGTTTAGCCTTGAGAGGGGAGATAAAGCGCTCAATATAAGCATCGCGTGAACGCTTGGTGGCATTAAGGTTCTCCTTAATAATATAATAGGCATCGGTCTCAAGATATTTCAGACTCAGGTCCTCAAGTTCACTTTTCAGCTTATACAGACCTAACTTATGAGCCAATGGCGCATATAGATAACTGGCCTCCTCGCTTACTTGGCGTTTGGCTTCAAGATTAGAATTGTCACGAATCTGCCTCATCAACGTCACGCGATCGGCAATCATGATGAGAATCACGCGCATATCTTCAGCAAAAGACAGCAGCAGATTACGGAAATTTTCGCTTTCTATTACAGGATTTTTCTTATACAAGTCATGTATGCGGCACAGACCATGCAGGATGCGTCCTACATTATCACCGAAGAGCGAGGTAAGGTGGTCAATGTCCTCGTTACCCCCAATCACTTCCTCATAGAGCAGAATGGCAAATACGCCATCACGCTTAAGCCCTATCTCTGTTACGGCCAGCCAAGCCGTCTGTAGGGCATGCAGAATGGGGTTGAGACCGAACATATCACGCTGGATACGTTGGCTGTTGATGGCTTGCTCTATATGCTGGCGCATCAGCTGTTCGTCACCGGGAGCCAGCGAGTCGGCTATGGCCTCCCGTATCTGAAATATCAGTTTTATCGCTGCGCTGCGCTCGTTATCCGAAAATGCAAATACATCGTTCATACGTATGTCTTCTCTATATAATTAGTAATCCTTTATGGTGTCCATATCTGCTGTCAATGCACCTGTAACACACCAAAGTATAGGGTGCAAAGGTACGTCTTTTAGCAGAAACGGCAAAGCAAAACCGTAGGCTTTTTACGGCTGTTTGACATAAGTTAATGATTAAGGGAAAAAACTTAATATAATTCGTCTGTTTCTCCCGACAAACAGTTAACTTTGCAGCACACGTCAGAAATCATCGCTATCCTAATATAAATGCAGAAATACGAATGCAATATAGCAGGAATACATTGGAAGATAAAACAAGTAGACAAAAACATGAAGAAAGGAAAAGATTACAGGAAGACCAAACGGGCTTGCTACCTTGGTTTTGTAACACAGGCCATCGTGGCCAATTTCACCCCTCTACTATTCATGGCCTTCCACCATGAGTACAAGATACCTATAGCCAGTCTGGCGTTGATTCCTGCTGTATTCTACATCATCCAACTGATTACAGACTTGCTGTGCGCCAAGTTCAAGAACATCAACTACCGCAAAAGTATCATCATCTCTGGGATAACATCAGCCACAGGCTTGATGGGGCTGGCATTTCTGCCAGAACTATTCCCCAATCCGCTGGTGGGAATACTCCTCTGTGTATGCGTGTATGCCATAGGTAGCGGGTTGATAGAGGTGTTGTGCAGCCCCATTATCGAGGCTTGCCCTTTCCCAAACAAGGAGGGCATGATGAGCCTGCTCCATTCCTTCTACTGTTGGGGAGCCGTGGGAGTGATAGTCGGCTCTACGCTTTTCTTTTCCCTATTCGGATTGGACCACTGGAGGTTTCTGGCCTGCCTATGGGCATTGATACCGCTCTACAACATCATCAATTTCGCGACATGCCCTATTGAACCCATTGTGCCCGATGCCGAGAGTATGAGCATGGGTCAACTGCTGCGCAATGGAATGTTCTGGATATTCCTACTGCTGATGGTAGCTGCCGGAGCCTCAGAAGCCACTATGGCACAGTGGACATCGGCCTTTGCCGAAGCCTCTCTGGGAGTAGAAAAGGCGATTGGTGATCTGGCCGGTCCCTGTGGATTTGCCTTTTGTATGGGTCTCGGCCGTCTATGGTATAGCAAGAAGGGACAGAATCTGGACCTGTCCGCCTATATGACATGGGCCGGGCTTCTGAGTCTGGTCGCTTACCTGACAGCTTCTTTAGCCTCTGTTCCGCTACTGAGTCTGGCCGGCTGCATGGTCAGCGGTCTGGCTGTAGGCATCATGTGGCCGGGTTCCATCAGTCTTACATCGGCACGGATACCCAACGGCGGTACTGCTCTTTTTGCCCTTCTGGCCCTTGCCGGCGATGCCGGCGGCACTTTTGGGCCATCTCTTGTGGGGCTTTGTACCCATTTTACAGGCGACGATATACATGGTGGCATTTTGGCCGCAACATTCTTCCCCGCTCTTCTGGTCGTATGCCTGCTCATTCTTCGCAGAAAAAGCGCCAGGTTATAACTCCAGCCCATGAAGATACCACCCGCCAGAGAAATAGTTTTTACGACATAAGCCGTCAATATACTGAAAAAAAACGCCCAAAACACTTGGGCATATCAGATAAAGTACCTAAATTTGTCATATAATTATTAAAATATCAAAGATAATGCTAACACAAACAGATCTTAACCAGATATCCCAGAGAGGGATAAGCGAAGAAAAAGTAATGGGGCAACTTCACCAGTTTGAGAAGGGCTTTCCATTTCTTAAATTAGAAGCCGCAGCCTCTATCGAAAAAGGCATTCTTGCCCTTGACGAGGTTGAACGCCAGCATGCCATTGAATCTTGGGACGAATACAAGGCTCACGGACATCGTGTAGTTAAATTTGTGCCCGCATCCGGTGCAGCCAGCCGCATGTTTAAGGACCTTTTCGGATTCCTTACTGCCGAATATGACACTCCTACCACTGAGTTTGAACACAAGTTCTTTGACAACATTCCCCACTTTGCTTTCCGTGAAGCCCTGTGCGACCAATGCAAGAAGAATAATGGCAAGGGTGTACGTGCCCTGCTCAAGGAGGAGAAATATAAAGATGTCGTTGCCAATCTGTTGGAGGAAAAGGGACTGAATTATGGACAACTGCCCAAAGGATTGCTTTTGTTCCACGCCTATGCCGACGGCGCTCGCACACCTATGGAAGAACATCTGGTTGAGGCCGCACTCTATGCAGCAAGCAATGACGAGGCCAATGTCCATTTCACCGTCAGCCACGAGCACCTACCGCTCTTCCGCAAAAAAGTAGAAGATTGCATTGCAAAGTACGAAGCCAAGTATGACATAAAGATTAATGTATCATTCTCTGAGCAGAAGCCATCGACAGATACCATTGCGGTCAATACAGACAACACCCCATTCCGCAACGATGACGGATCATTGCTTTTCCGTCCGGGCGGACATGGTGCGCTCATCGAAAACCTCAACGACATTGACGCCGATGTTGTATTCATCAAGAATATAGACAATGTTGTGCCTGACCGCCTCAAAGGCGACACCGTACTTTATAAAAATGTATTGGCTGGTGTACTGGTTGAAAACCAGAAGCGGGCTTTTGAATATCTTGAGTTGCTCGACAGCGGCAACTACAATCATAAGGACCTTGAGGAAATCATCCGCTTTGTACAGCGCGACCTTTGCTGCCGCCGTGCCGATATCAAGGAACTCGAAGATGCAGAACTGGTAAGTTATCTGAGAAGCAAACTCAACCGCCCGATGCGCGTCTGCGGAGTAGTCAAGAATGTAGGCGAGCCTGGTGGTGGTCCTTTCCTGGCTTACAACCAAGACGGCACCGTAAGTTTACAGATATTGGAATCGAGCCAGATAGACAAGTCCAACCCCGAGTATGTCAAGATGTTTACCGAGGGTACACATTTCAACCCAGTTGACTTGGTTTGTGCCACCCGCGACTATAAAGGCAACCACTTCCATCTGCCCGACTACGTTGACCACAACACCGGCTTCATCAGCAGCAAGAGTAAGGGCGGCCGCGAACTGAAAGCACTGGAATTGCCTGGCCTTTGGAATGGAGCTATGAGCGATTGGAACACAATTTTTGTGGAAGTCCCACTCGACACATTCAACCCCGTAAAGACCGTCAACGACTTGTTGCGTCCGCAGCACCAGCCTGCTGAAGGAGAAGTAACACATAGTTGCCACCACGATTAAAGACCTACCATTAGCGGCGACTATTTCAACAGAGATAGTCGCCGCATATTTATCTATAATTAATGATGAACAGATATATGACACTCCTGACCATGCTATGCTGCCTGTTGGGATGTAAAGCCCAGAACGGCACCTTCCGCAGTTTACCCGCAGAAGAATTTGCAACAGCCATTGCCGACACGTCTATTGTGAGATTGGATGTGCGGACTGCAGCCGAATTTGCCGAAGGCCACATTGCACATGCCATCAATATCGATGTGCTCAAAGACGATTTTGAGAAACAAGCCCTTAAGCAGTTGCCCAAAGGTCAGACCATTGCCGTCAACTGCCGCAGCGGAAAGCGCAGCAAAACCGCCGCACGGATATTAGCCGGTCATGGTTACAAAGTGATAGAACTTGATTCGGGATATTTGGGATGGATTAAGGCCAAGCTGCCAGTTACTACCAAATGACAAGGCCACCATACTCCCCCATTCCGCTCACAGTTACGGCCATGCCAGAAGCACCCCAAGACAGCATGCCATAAAGATAGGCCACAACACCACTTTTATCAGACAAGCACAAGACAACTCCTTATTCACATATAAGGAGTTTTATTTTTCCCCAAGGCCCTCATACGCCAACAGTCCGTGCCATCCTGGATATCAACAGCCCCATATCGAAGCAACAATCCATGGACCAAAAACCACCCAAGGAGTGGAAACAACTCTCCCACCCGTCAAAGACGGCCATAATCACACAAATCTATATTGCAAGACTTGATTTATTCTTTGCAGACTTAGATCTGTTCATTGCAAGGTTCGAATCATCCGTTTCAAAACTTGCAAATAACTATAATCTGCCCATAAGAAAAACCATCGACAAGATAAGCGACGCCAGATAGGTTGGCTTACAGTCAAAAGGACAAGGTATGGCCCTTGCCGAAATGCCACTCCAAACGTAGGGACAGAAAAAAGCCACAAGCATGGAAACGGCTTGTGGCTATGGATGTTTGAAATAATTCTATACAGGAGTATCTGTGGGGTCGTCGCGGAACAGGTCGTTAATCTTCGAGGTTTCATCTCCGTCAAACCAGGTAGCCAGCTTGGCCTTAGCCTTGTCCTTGACATCCTCGGACACTTCGCCCCAAATCTTATGAAGCACATAGAGCAACACAACGAGGTCGTCGCCCAATCCTGCTATAGGGATCGCGTCGGGCACCACATCCAAAGGAGAAATAAGGTATCCGAGCGCGCCGACAATCATTGCCTTGTCTTTGAGCGACACCTTATCGCTCTGCAAGGTATAAAACAAAATCAATGCCACGTAAACCAACTTGGCACCGGCACGCTTGGCCACGCGCTGAATCTTTTCAACAAACTTGCTATTCGAAAACTTGTCCTTATAGCTCATGAAATCGGGAAGTTCGATATTTGCCATATCAATGTTCGTTTTATCAGTAATAAATCTAAAGATTAAAAGAAAGGCAGTTTCCTGATAAGCCGGGTTCTGTATCCACAAGTGGAGCCCTGTCATTTATCTAGTCTGCAAGTCACCTCACAGCTCAAGCATTCTACCCTCCGCCGTTGTCAAAGACATCAAGCGAGCAGCTTTCAGACGACGGTTTACATGAACTTGCAACCTCCAGGAAGTACAGCTCGACGATCACCCGCCGACTGGTAGTCTCTTACACTACCTTCTCACCCTTTCCCGACACATACGCTGTCAAAACAACATATAGTATCATGGTGGTTATTTTCTTCTACTTTCCCCTACTGTCACCAATAGCTTCTATTTTCGGAAGTGGAGCGCTCTGCGTTGCCCGGACTTTCCTCTCGCCCTCGCAAGAGAGCCAGCGGCAGGGCCGGGAAACTGCCTTTCTTTCTGCAAAATTAGATTTTTTTCATGAAAAACCACAACTATACTTCAAAAAAATCACTTTTTACCTCGTTTATCAGCCAAATAGCTTGCCATTCTTATGCTCCAGCCCTCCAAAAACAGCATTGACAAGGATAATAAAAAGATGTAAAAATCGTGATGATGGCGCTTAATAGCCGTTAAGTGGGCAAATAAAAGTGTTAAATTGAAATAAAGCGGACTGCCAAAATGGCAGTTTCACAAACTTTGGGAGTATATTTGCAGATATAATTACAAAGAGGATTGACAACCTCAACCAATAGAAAGAACAAAATAAACATAAGATTAAAAACAAACGAGTATGAAAACGTATTCAAAGTATCTTTTTGGGGCCTTGAGCATTGTTGCCATAGCTCTCTCTGCTGGCTCTTTCATCAAAGCCTATGCCACACCTGCCAGTGTAGCCATTGCTGGTCAGCCGGTAGATTTAACTTATGCCGCCGAGAAATCATTGCCGGCGGTAGTACATATAAAATATGTGCAGAACTCCAAGGTGCAGACGGTGGAAGTTCCAAGCTCTCCATTCGATGATTTCTTTGGCGATTTCTTCGGATTCGGCCAGGGCAACGGGGGCAAGCGCAAGCAGCAGATCCAAACCCCTAAGAAGCAAGCTACCGGTTCTGGTGTCATCATCTCTTCCGACGGCTACATCGTTACCAACAATCATGTAGTTAACGGAGCCGACGAACTGACTGTGACCCTGAATGACAACCGCGAGTTCTCGGCACGCATCATCGGCACTGACCCCTCTACCGACCTGGCACTGATTAAGGTCAACGGCAAGGATTTACCCACCCTCCCCATTGGCGATTCCGACAAGCTGAAGGTGGGAGAATGGGTGATAGCCGTAGGTAATCCCTATGGATTGAACAATACTGTGACAGCAGGTATCGTAAGCGCCAAGGCACGCTCGCTGTATGCCCAGCAGAATGGCGTGGAGAGTTTCATACAGACCGATGCGGCCATCAATCCCGGTAATTCCGGCGGCGCCCTGGTCAATACCAAGGGAGAATTGGTCGGTATCAATGCCATGCTATATTCTCAGACAGGTTCGTTTACTGGTTATGGTTTTGCCATACCTACCACCATCATGAACAAAGTGGTAAGCGACTTGAAAGAATATGGAACCGTTCAGCGTGCATATCTCGGAATCACCGGTGGCGACCTGCTGAACCAGATCAACGCGCTCAAAGACAGTGGCAAAGATGCTGATTTCGGCACAAACGAAGGTGTCTATGTGTCTAAGGTGGATCCCGACGGCGCTGGCGCCGAAGCCGGACTTGAGGAAGGCGATGTCATCATAAGTATCGATGGAAAGAAGATTGGCAAGATGGCTGAACTCCAGGAGCATATGGCCAACAAGCGTCCTGGCGACAAGCTCAGCGTAACCTACATTCACAAGAAGAAGAAAGTGACCAAGACCGTCACTCTCAAGAATGCGCAAGGTACAACCAAAGTGGTAAAGACTGCTGACTTGGATGTATTGGGCGGTTCGTTTGCACCGGTCAACAAAGATACAAAGGAACAACTTGGCATCAACTATGGTCTCGAAGTAATCAAGGTGACCGATGGTCCGCTGAAGAAGAAGGGAATTGAAAAAGGATTCATTATCCTTCAGGCCAATGACACTCCCATAAAGGCCATCAACGACCTGCAAGAGACTGTCAAGAAGGCATCGACAAGCAAGGACCCCGTACTATATATAAAAGGTATATGGCCCACTGGCAAACGTGACTACTTTGCAATAGAAGTAAATTAGGATATATAACAATTCAGTTACCAACGAGTATAATGGACGCAACTCCAAGCCAGACAAGCTCAGAGTTGCGTCCATTTTGTTAAATAAAAACGAAAATACTTGCATATATAAAGCAAAAATACTACATTTGCAGAAAAGTGACAAACAATAGCTTTATGAGACAACTGAAAATCACAAAATCAATAACAAGCCGCGAGAACGCCTCGTTTGACAGGTATCTGCAAGAAATCGGCCGTGAGGAATTGCTAACGGTTGAAGAGGAGGTCGAGCTGGCTCAGCGCATCAAAAAGGGCGATCATAAAGCATTGGAAAAGCTCACCAAAGCCAATCTAAGATTCGTCGTTTCTGTGGCCAAACAATACCAGAACCAGGGACTGAGTCTCCCCGACCTTATCAATGAAGGCAATGTGGGACTCATCAAGGCTGCCGAAAAATTTGACGAAACCCGAGGCTTCAAGTTCATTTCGTATGCTGTGTGGTGGATTAGACAAAGTATACTGCAGGCAATAGCCGAAAAGAGCAATATGATAAAGCTCCCGCTCAATCAAGTTGGAGCCGTCAATAAAATATCCCACGCATCCAGCGTTTTCGAACAAGAGCACGAGCGCCGTCCGAGTCTCAATGAAATGGCCGATGAGCTGAATATGCCGGAAGATAAAATCGAAGATGCCTTCAAGGCAACCAGAAGACACGTTTCGGTTGATGCCCCAATAAATGACGACGAAGGCAACAGCCTACTTGACGTTATTGCAAGTGATGAGGGTGCAGAAGCAGACAATGAACTGGTTGCGGAATCTCTAAGAGAAGAGATTTGCAGAGCATTGAGTGTTCTCAATGACAGGGAGCGCATCATCATCAAATCATTTTTTGGCATCAATCAAGCAGAACAGACCCTTGAAGAAATCGCCACAAAGTGTGGGCTGACTCGTGAAAGGGTAAGACAAGTCAAAGAAAAGGCTATACGTAAATTAAGAAATAATACAAAGAGTAAACTTCTAAAGAGTTATTTAGGAAGATAAAAGAAAGAACAATGAACAAAATTATTACCATTACACTTATTCTGATATGCGCAATTGTTTCAGGTAATGTAAGCGCTGCCAACAAGAAGAGTGACATTTATGCATTTGGTTTTTCGGCATCATTTAATGATTCAACGGTATATTTTACAGATATACAGTTGGTTAAAGATGTAACTATCGAGCACAAAAGCCATTTTCTGGAGAACCGGGACTTATATTCAAAACAGTTGAGTCAGCACCTTTCGGACCAAGGAATGCCTGCGAGAGTGTGCGTAATTTTCTTTGATGCCAAACTCAAGAATATAGAGAAGCAGTTTACCAAGCTCAAGAAGAAGTATGCCAAGAACGGGAAATACGAACTGAAATATGTAGGCGCCAACGAGTTCCAATTCAAGGCAATAGAATCAGACGAAGAGCAACAGGCCGAAAGCCCAACCAAGAAGACAAAGAAAGCAAAGAAGAACAAGAAAAAGGATAAATAAAGTACGACTTCCCGAACTATGAACAGCAACTACTGGTTCTCGATAGCCGAGCTGACTATTAAGCTCATCTTCAAAGAGGATGGGCTTAATAATTTGTCTCTACTACCCTCTTTTTCTCCATTTGAGATTGCCGAACCCTCCAAAGAGGACAACCTCTTTGAGCTTACCATAGATGACAAGACCGCACCCATTGCAAAAAGTGAACGGGTACGCATAAAGACCATTGACACTGGCAATGGCAACATCATAGTTGACCAGACAAATGATGGAAGACACCAGTTTATCATCAAAGACATTAATGGAAATAGTTGTTGCCTATTGATTGCCAACAAAGAGTTTTCCGTCTGCCAGTGCGCACTCAACGGCAACTATGACATGCGTAGTTTCGGTCTGAACAATGCCATCATGATTGCTTATGCTTTTGCCAGTTGCAAATATAACACCTTATTAATACACGCATCCCTGGTAAGGCAAAACGGTTATGGATATGCATTTATCGCTAAAAGCGGTACCGGAAAGAGCACACAGGTCAGCATGTGGCTCAAACACCTTCCAAACTGCGACCTGATGAATGACGATAACCCCATTATCAGAATTATAGACAACGTTCCCGTAATCTATGGAAGTCCTTGGAGTGGCAAGACTCCATGCTACCGCAATATCAAAGCCCATTTAGGAGCAATAACTCAAATTGACCGTGCACCGCAAAACAGCATAGACCGATTATCCCCTATAGATGCACTGGTAAACTTTATCCCAGCATGCTCAAGCATCAGGTGGGATGAGAATATCTACGATGACATTATAAAAAATATTACCCAGGTAATAGAAAAAACGCCATTCTATATATTGCATTGCCTGCCCAACAAAGAGGCTGCCGTTATCTGTAACAAGACCATTTCGCGCACTTAGCATAAATCGTGGCATACTTACCACGCAGAAGTATAACGGTTTTTAATAAATATGCAGATTTATTGGGCTGCTTTTTATATTTTTTATACATTGCCTTTGGTTTTATTCATTTTTTTACTATTTTTGCAAGTGAATAAGGGAGAATTAGCAAGTGAGAAACCGTATCGCCACCATATTACTGTCAGCTTTGCTCTTCGTTTCATGCGAACCAAAGATTAAACCTTTTGAAGATGACCTTCAAAAGGGCAACATCACGATTGCCAGATATGACAGATTGCAAAGCCGGTATCTCACGACCGGTGATTATTCTGCCTTGCAGGAAATGAACACAGAATACCCTGTAGAGACACGTACTCTCATAGAAAAAGTATTGCAGATTGGCGAGGTGGTTGAGCCTGACATAAGTTCCAAATACCTAAGATTTTACCAAGACTCCACACTGCAGATTCTCATATCTGACACCGAAGCCGAGTTTGCTGATATGGATGACTTGAACAAGGATTTCAGCAAGAGTTTTTCCAGACTACGTAAAAGCCTGCCCAACATACCACTTCCCAAGGTCTACGCCCAAATAGGCGCTTTGGACCAAAGTGTCATCATTGGCAACAAGAGTATCGGTATCTGTCTGGACAAATATCTTGGTATCAACTACCCATTGTACAAAAAGTACTATTCATACCAACAACGTACAAGCATGACCCGCGCATACATTGTACCGGATGCAATGGTTTTCTACCTGCTCAGTTTTTATCCCCTGTCAAATATAGACAAGCGCACTCAGCTTGAAAGAGATTTACACATCGCAAAAATCATGTGGATTACGAACAAGGCGCTCGAGCGGAAAATCTTCCAAACGAAATATGTGCTGCTGATTGACAATTATATGCGCAAGCACAGAAGCAGAACTGTCGAGCAACTGCTCAGTCAGGATGATTACACCACCTTGCTTCCTTGACAAATGTTGTTCTTCTCGAGATATTTGTTAAGAAGATGTACAAACTCATGATTCTTCAATCCCCATTTTGGGGCCAGAAGCATCTCGCCAGGTGACTGGCTAAGAAAGCGCTCCAGAACTATATCTTTGCGCAGTAATGGCAAGTACTCTCCTATCAATTCGATATATTCTTCGACACTGAAAAGATGAAAAGGAGCCTCTGAGTATTGTCGCGCCATACATGTACCTTTGATAATCTGCAACTGATGCAGTTTGAGGATATCCAGAGGCAAGCTAGATATCACGGAGGCTTGTCGCAAGATTTCTTCCCTATCTTCCCCTGGAAGTCCAAGTATAATGTGAACACCTACAAGAATTCCCCGACGATGCACGGCTTCTATGGCATTGACGCTATCTGCAAAGGTATGCCCCCGATTGACCAGCAATAGCGTCTCGTCATTAGCACTCTCCACTCCCAATTCAACGATTACGAAGGTTCGCCTATTCAGTTCTTCCAGATAGTCCAAAATCTCTGGCGACAAACAATCCGGACGAGTTCCTATCACAATACCCACCACATCCTCGTCACTCAGAGCCTCCTCATACAGCTGCTTAAGCCTTGGCACAGGAGCATATGTATTGGAATAGGCCTGGAAATAAGCAAGGTATTTCATATCCGGATACTTACGGGCAAAGAATGCCTTCCCCTCACCCAACTGTTCTGTTATACTCTTACAGCTATTGCAATATGAGGGGTTAAATGTATGGTTGTCACAAAACGTACAACCTCCACGCGAAATCTTCCCATCCCGATTAGGACAAGAGAAACCTGCATCAACCGATATTTTCTGAACCCTAAACGGGAAGCGGCGGCGTATCCAAGCGCCGAAATCATTATAAGCCTGCTGCATAGTATGCAAAATTACAAAAAAACAACAATTTCGGACTGATAATAACGAAGATTTTGTAACTTTGCATACAGTCATATACATATAATCACCAATATGAGAAAACAATTATTAATACTTGCAGTTCTTGCATTGACTTGTACAGAACTGACCGCTTCAAAAAAGATGGACATCAAAACCATTGCATCTGGATACTTTTCCGCAAAGACCATCCATGGAATTGACCCCATACCTGGTACAGACCAGTATGCACGCATCAGCGATGATGGCAAACAGATTATACAAAACTCATTTAAGACCGGCAAACAAACGGCCGTTCTTTTTGATGTCAACAAGACCATAGGTGAAAAGATAACAAAGTTCGACGGATACATTCTATCGCCCAAGGGTGACAAATTTCTCATACAGACAAATACCGAGAAAGTGTACCGCCACTCTTTCAAGGCAGACTATTATATCTATACGATAAAATCCACAAAACTGGAGCGTCTTTCCGACGGCGGCAAGCAGCAAGTTCCCCTATGGTCGCCTGACGGGAACCAGATTGCTTTCGTCCGCGACAACAATCTGTTCCTCATCAAGCTACTATACGACAATGCGGAGAGCCAGGTCACAAAAGATGGCAAATTTAACGAGACCATCAATGGTATCCCCGACTGGGTCAACGAAGAAGAATTTGGCAACAATCGCTCTTTCTGCTTTAACGGGGATGGAACTATGCTTTGCTGGATAAAATACGATGAAAGCAAGGTGAAATCATACTCTCTGCAAATGTTCAAGGGCAAACATCCTACTCGTAATGAATATAGCACCTATCCTGGTGAATATTCATATAAATATCCTAAAGCCGGAGAAGACAATTCTGTTGTCAGTGCATGGAGCTTTGACATAAAGAGCAGACAAACCAAGAGACTTAACGTTCCTTCAGATAATGACAGCTACATGCCAAGAATAAAGATGACCAACGACCCTCATCGGATAATTGTATACACCATGAATCGTCATCAGGATGAACTGAATTTGTATGCCGTCAATCCGAGGAGCACTACAGCCCAGCTGCTTATTAAAGAAAAAGCAGATTGCTATATACAAGAACAGGCCATGGCAGATATTATCATTGGGCGGAGCACTATCCTCTTGCCAAGTGATCGTGACGGTTATATGCAGATTTACCTTTACAATCAGAATGGTACAATGATAAGAAAAATCGGTGACGGCAAACATGACATTACTTCCATATATGGATATAATGAGGAGAATGGAGATGTTTATTATCAAGCAGCTGCATTAAATCCACACGACCGCCAAGTATTTGTTTCTCATAAAAACGGCAAAGTAGAAAGACTGACCGACCAGGAAGGATGGAACAGCGCTATCTTCTCTGGCGACTATCAGTTCTTTATCAATACATGGAGCAACTACAACACACCTTATACATTCACATTGCGTTCACAGAAAGGCAAGGTTTTGTCCGTGCTGCTCGACAACAGCAAGCTAAAGGACAAAATGGCAGAATATGGATGGAGCAAACGAGAGCCATTTACATTCACTACTTCTGAAGGAATATCTCTGGATGGATGGATGCTAAAACCGAACAATTTCGACCCATCTCACAAGTATCCCGTTATCCTGTTCCAATACAGTGGCCCAGGCAGCCAGCAAGTGGTTGATTCTTGGAAAGCCGGTTCATTAGGCAACGGCGGAGCATTTGACCAATATCTTGTTCAGCAAGGTTTTATTGTAGTATGCGTAGATGGCAGAGGCACTGGTGGTCGAGGAGCCAAATTTGAAAAATGCATTTACCAACAGATGGGCGTCCTTGAATCAAAGGACCAGGTAGAAACTGCGCTTTGGTTAGGCAACCAAACCTATATCGACAAACAGCACATAGGCATTTGGGGATGGAGCTTCGGAGGTTTTAACACCCTCATGAGCATGAGTGAAGGCCGCAATGTCTTCTATGCCGGCGTAGCTGTCGCACCTCCTACAGACTGGAGATATTATGACACCATCTATACCGAACGTTATATGCGTACTCCCAAAGAGAATCCGCAGGGTTATGACAACTCACCTATAGGATGGGCCAACAAACTTAACGGCAAATTGCTGATTTGCCATGGACTGGCCGACGACAACGTTCACCCACAGAATACATTTGAATACACAGAATCGCTGATAGAAGCCGACAAAGATTTCTCCGAACTGTTGTACACCAACCGCAATCACAGTATATATGGTGGAAATACGCGCAATCACTTAATGAGACAGATTGCCAACTTCTTCATCACCAATCTCAAGTAACAGTATTACCACTGACAATAGACAACAAATGCCCGTTACATCGTTCAACGCTTGTAACGGGCATTATTATTGTCTGGCAGTCAGTTCAAAGCCAAGGCATTGATTGCGTTAAATCTCAATGATACCACATTTGAACCATTGATTGGCCAGTTCCTTGGCATCTTCCAACGCCACAGTTTCTTCAACCTCATATTGTTCCGTGAGCAGTCGGGCCATCTCCTCTACCGTGAAGTCTTTTCCGTCTACCTGTTCCCAGAGATATGCCGAACTGGCATTCATACTGATGATATCACTAAAGTCAATATTCTCTACGCCTTCCGCCAGCAATATCTTCTCTCCACATACTTCGCGGAGCTTGAATCCTTTCTTTGTTCTCATATGCAATTATTCTTAAATGGGTTTAAACATTTTCAACCAAACACGCCGATAGAAAGCCAACAGATATCTTCGACATGGTCTGAGCAGCATCCATATAATGGAATACAGCCCCCACTTGATGCCATTCGTCTTGTCGATGGCAGAGCGCCCTTTGCGATAGAAGCCGACTGCAAAACCAATGATATCACTGCGTTTGCAATGTTCCGGCACCAGATTGCCATCACCCAGCAGGGTTATTTCATCTCCTTTGATTTTTACTATACGATGTAAGACATAACCTCCTTGCGGAAGCCTGGCCAAGACTGCATCGCCAACGGCAATATGACAAGCCTTAATGAGCAAAGCCTTATCTCGATTGTCTTCAAGGAACGGGCGCATACTGTAACCCCTTAATTGTAGCGTAACCGTATGCCCCTCATTAAGGAGCGCCTCTATTTGTGGTAGCAGAACAACATTAGGAAACTGCTTTGTTCCTTTGCTGACAGAAGGATGCAATCTACTAAACTCTTTTTTACGATGAAAATAATACTGCCACAAGATACTATAAGAAGATCTCACCTGGACATCCGGAGCGCTTTCCTGTCGAAGCTGAATTTCCTGACGTTCGGAAAGAAATTGTTTCTTCCATTTGTGAAAAGCACGACGAGCTTTAACTACAGCCTTGAAGTCACCCCAGCTACGATTAAGTATCAACATTTGGAATGCAGCAAGGTAATCAAGCCACCATCTGACAGCCATAACATGTCTTAAGTCCTTGTCGGGCAAATTCTTATAAAGCATCGTAAGGTTGTTGCGGAAATTCAAGAATGTCTTTCTGGGATTGCTTTTATTCAGAGTGCCACCACCTACATGGAACACCTTGCTCTGTGGAATACAATACAATTTGCGTCCCATCAATCGCAGGCGCCAACACATATCGATTTCCTCACTATGGGCAAAGAAGCGACCATCCAAGCCGCCTACAGCCCAGTAGTCCGAGCTTCTAATAAGCATACAGGCCCCTGTTGTCCATTGGATTTCCATAGGATTGTCATATTGGCCCTTGTCATACTCTATCGTATCAAATATGCGGCCACGACAATAGGGATAACCATACTTATCAATGAATCCGCCACAAGCACCCGCATACTCGAAACTATGACGATCGGAGATAGAGAGAATTTTAGGCTGGCATGCTGCCACATCATGATTTGCTTCCATAAACCACAACATCGGCTCAATCCAATCAGATGTCACTTCGACATCCGAATTCAGCAAGAGATAATACTCAGCATCAATCTGCTGCAGAGCTTTATTATATCCGTCAGCGAAACCATAATTCTTATCCAATTCGATAACACGCACATCTGGAAAATCGCTCTTCAACAGTTGAAGCGAATCGTCACTCGATGCATTGTCCGCCACAAAGACGACACTATCGGCGATAAGATTGGACTGTAATATGGGCAAGAAGCGTTTCAGCATATTCCGCCCATTCCAATTCAATATAACAATGGCTATTTTCATATCAATTCCGCCTTTAGAGCTGATTTGTCGTGGTTGAAATCACCCAATCTCACACGCAGAATCTGGTTGTCATATTCGGCTTTAGCATCTTTGGGGGATAGTTCTACACGAATATAATTTTCTGTAAAACCATGCATGAATCTGCCACGAGTGGATTTCTCAAACAATACGTCAACTTCCTTACCGATGTTTCGGCTATAGAAGTCGATGGTTTTGCTATCGCTCAGCGCCAAGAGTCTGTTACACCGCTTTTTCTTTTCAGCATCATCGACCACATAGGGAATCGAAAGCGCTGAAGTTCCAGGGCGTTCAGAATATGGGAATACATGCAGCTGAGTGACATCCAATCCATCAAGAAAATCATAACACTCTTCAAAATGTTCAGGATGTTCTCCACGACATCCGACCATCACATCTACACCTATAAAGGCATCAGGCATAAGTCGCTTGATAAGATTGATTTTATGCGCAAAAAGTGCTTTGTCATAACGACGATGCATCAGACGCAATACATGATCAGAGCCACTCTGAAGGGGTATGTGAAAATGCGGCATGAAAGCACGACTTTGGGCACAATACTCTATCAGTTCGTCGTCCAGCAAATCGGGCTCCAAGCTGCTGATACGGTATCGCTTGATACCCTCGATTTTATCCAGGGCCTTTACCAAATCGATAAATCGCTCTTTCGTGGTGGCTCCGAAATCACCTATATTAACACCCGTAAGCACAATTTCCTTTCCACCTTCGTCAGCTGCCTGCCGTGCCTGCTCCACTAAAGATTCGATAGAAGGATTACGCGAAAAACCACGGGCATAAGGTATAGTACAATACGTACAGAAATAACTGCAACCATCCTGGACTTTCAAGAAATAGCGAGTTCTGTTTCCTCGCGAACAGGAAGGCTGGAATGTTTTGATATCCTTGGTTTTGACAGAATGATATATATGTAAATGTGCACCATCCGTCCGGTTACTCCATGCATCGGATAAGAACTGCACAAGGTTTGCCTTCTCATTAATGCCCAAGACCAAATCCACCCCATCAATATTGGCAACCTTTTGAGATTCAAGCTGGGCATAACACCCCGTCACAATCACAAATGCATGAGGATGTTCCCTTACCATGCGACGAATTATAGAACGGCACTTACGATCGGCAACATCTGTAACCGAACAGGTATTAACGAGACATATGTCGGCACGCTCACCTTTTTCAACAGTACCGACACCCATAGCTTCAAGCGTCTTTGCAAAGGTGGACGTTTCGGAAAAATTCAACTTACACCCTAAAGTATAGTAAGCTGCCTTTTTCCCTTGGAATGCAGATGTATCTATCATATTAATTAATTATAATGCAAAGTTAGCAAAAACTTTAGAGCTATTTGACTGATTTGGCATCAATTTTAATGATTGTATACAAAACACTGGCCAATAATCCAGTAACCGAGACCACATTTTTCAGCTCCAAAAGAAGGTTTTTTAGATGACATGAATCAACCCGCAGGAAATTAACTTTATTTCACAGTTTGTAATAAACTGTATTTCAGCTGTTTTCAAAAAAGTTACAATTAACACTAAAAAAAAACTCAAAAAGATGAACAACCTATTGAAAAAATATGTACCTTTGCAATGTTTTAATAAACAAATGATTGTTTTACAGATTTAAAAAGCAAAGAAAATGAAGAAATTAGTTTTGATGTTCGTAGCTATCGCTGCTATCTCTTTCGCATCTTGTGGTAACAAAACTGCTGAGCCCGTTGCTAACGCAGACTCTGACACTGCAGTAGTTGACTCAGTTGTTGCTGATACAGCAGTTGCTGATAGTGTAGTTGCTGAGTAATTAGCACGAACTAAAGGAAATGGCCGCTTGGAACATTGTTCTAAGCGGTTTTTTTGTTCATTATCCTATTTTTCTACTATCTTATCTACCATTACTACCAGTTTATCAACTATAAAACCGCCGAAATGAACAAGCCACCCTCTTTTATATATGCTTGGGTAACACAAAAAATACTGATTGTATGTTCGTTGCTCTTTTTAGCTGGATGCGAAAAAGCAAATATCCCCAATAATGGAGAGGACTCTCCTGGAACAGAAATCCAAAATGGCCGAAAGGTCAAAGTCAATATCACAACAATTGATGATTTGACTGACCTGAAGCAAGTTTGCACACGCATCAGCTATTGTGTTTTCAGTAATAATGGTAAACTATATTCCATAAGGCACCAAGGTATCACCGACAAAGACTTTGGCTCCCCTACGCTTACTATAGAAGATGGACAATATCATTTAGTGATTATTGCACATAATGGACTGGGCAATATCAGCGTTGAGTCAGAAGAAAAAATCAAGTTCAAAGACAACAAAATTACAGACACATTTGCCTATTCTACCAACATTGATGTAGAATCAGATAAGACTATTTCTGTTGAACTTGAACGTATTGTGGCCAACATACGTGTTACCATACCCGATCCCATGCCCAAAGAGGTGAAGCAGATGGAATTCTATTACACGGGTGGAAGCTCAACCTATAGCAGTTTATCCGGATATGGGTCAGTCAACTCTCGACAGACGGAATACCGCAATGTAACCGATGATATGATTGGCAAAAATTCAGAATTTAATATATACACATTCCCACGAGACGAGAATGGAGAGGTAAAACTAACCATTAAAGCTCTGGATAAAGACAAATCAACCGTCAAAAGCATCCAATACGAAGACGTACCTATTTCCAAAAACACGTGCATAATAATAAACTCCACACTGTTCAAAGGAGATAATACTGGAGGGGGAAACGACGATAACATAAACGTTAAACCAGATATCCATATCCCCATCAATAGTAGCAATATAACTGATATAACAAACTGCTACTAACACACCAATATCATCGCTTTAGACTATAAGTTACTGATTAAAGTTCATATACATTAATGATAGGGCTGGATTCCGCGCTTGGGATTCAGCCCTATCTTTTGTCCTTGTCCGTTCGAAAGCAACTGAAATCCTGTAAAAAGAAGCCGCATTCATCATCTTTCTAATGGTACTTAGAACTACGTTTCCGATTGTTTCGAAAAAAGACAATACAGTGCCAAGATTCTAAACTAACAAGGTTTACCAAGAGGTTGGTCCCTTTTGTCTAACCACTACTTAAGCCATAACACATCGCAAAGGACCAACCTCAATAATAACGGTTATATAACACTACATAGAACATATCTTTCGATGGCATACACTGTCATTCTCCAGACACGCGTATTTCCTGAATTCAAATCGTGAATTATGAAAATACATACCAGCAACCATTATTTCAGCCTTCAAAAAGAGTAATTCACGCTACCATCCGTGTTCGAAATGACTTACTATCATTAGTATCCCTTTAAAATATTCAAAAACACAGCAGTTTTCTTGTAACAAGAGAATTTCATATATATCTTATGCTGCCATTCCAATTTTAACAGCTCTATAGTCAACAGCACCTATTGACTGCTAGAACATATAGTAAAATCCTTAGTAGTGAAGTAGTTGACGAGAGAAATGAACAACTTGAATTTGAAGAAATCTATCATAATACTATGCCTTATTGAAACATTGCAAAATTACACCCAAAAGCCCACTAAAGCAAGTTGGTTATACATATAAATCAATGATTCTTAGCCAACATGTCTATAATTGCCTAAAAAACGCAAAGCAATTGGTAAAAAAACGCCCGACCAAATGACGATATAGTGCACTTTATTCATCCAAAGAACAGTTTCTGAAACCAGAAGCGCTCATTCTTCTAACAGCCAACTCTATAGAGGCATAGGTTATCACTTGGTTTTTAAGAGATAAGTCAAACATCAACTCTTCATTCTATATTATTGCTGTCCGCTAAAACTCTAAAGAGCACAAATCCCCTCCCGAAGTCCTCTGAAAATGCTTGGTTCAGGGGGTGTTTCCAGAGCCTCCTGAACCATTTTTGCCCAGTCTTTTTCTGGTTCCTCAAGGAAAGTATAGCAGTTCACATAATACATGAGCATGATTCTCAGAAAAGCTCCAAGAGGGTTTGATGCGCTTTTTTATGACCATCAGAAGGAGATTGGCTATTAGGGTGACCCAAATCTGTATCTTGATGGCGTTGGCGCTCTCCCCATAGAAGTATTTAAGCGGGAATTTTTGTTTCAACTGCTTTAACAGCAACTCTATTTCCCATCTTTGGCGGTATATGTCAATGATGTCTTCCACCTCCATGGTCATGTCGTTGGTGAGCAACGATATGACTTTCGCCTTTTTCTTCGCAGGATCGACATAGGTGACAATACGGGCCTTGTGTTTGATATTCTCTCCGCCCTTTATATGTTTCCTGAACTCCACGACCTGGACTCTACACTCCATGAGGCCACACGGCAACATG